>JAAYGA010000112.1 GCA_012727935.1 Pseudomonadaceae bacterium
CTTATTTGCTGTAAATACTTGTAGCACCATAATTGTGCTGAGCATTCCCTTCATCATCGTAATAACAATATAAACGGTTGCCGTAATTTACGACATTTTTAGTATGTACTTCATCAAGAGGTGTTTCAGGGTTCCCTTGTTCAGTTTCAACAGTGTTAGCCAAGCAACTCATTAAATGGGTAAAGAAAACTTGTTCTTTAATACCTATATGCGCTAAAGGCCGTAAAGATAACTGCTCACCAGTTATGGGTTGCCAGTTAAGGCACTGCTCACCCTCTGTTTCTTCCCCCTCATTATTCTCACTGCTATTGGGCTCAACAAATTTCCAACGGTTTGTTTTAGGTGCAGGAACAAGCTCAAGTGGCTTTAGTTTAATTTTTTTACTACTTAGTTCATTAGCCCAAGCGTCACAGTTTTCTTGCAAAAATAAAGAAGAAGCATCCAGCTCGAAATTATCTGCATACCAATTTAATGACCGCACATAACCATGCGCACGCTTCCACGCCAAAGCCAACAGAATAGGGTCTGTTAGGTAATCATCGGTTAGCTTCAGGTTAGGAATATCGTAGTGAGGGTTCATTAATATGCTCTGTGTTTTTATATTCTATTTAGGGGGGATTTGTAGCTATCTAATCAACTAGAGTTTTGGCAATTAACTCCACCATAAAACAATAATTAACTCTTGTTTTTTTCTTCAACTACTCCAGAGCTTACAATTAATTTAATATTATTAAAGTTGGCTGTTTGCGTTACACTTGAGGAGGATAATCATATTTGATTCGCATCCTGCGGTGGCTGGATCAGTTCTTTGGATCTTTTACCAAAGTTAGCACAGAGGTGCAAGTAATCAGTTTTTTTGATTAAAATGCACATGGTAATCAGTAATTAACCACCTCTATTAGTTAAGGCTTGATACAAGATTCAAAACCTTCACTTGTACAGCATCAATAAAAAAGGCACCAGCTCGTAGAGCTAGTGCCTTTTTTATGGATAAACTTACAACGAATGACTAATCGATAGTTCCTGCCATTTCCTTAGGTAGCTCATCAACAAAAGCAGAACATAAAGTATCAAGCTTTAGATAAGCAACTTGGTTTAAAGCCAATTTTTGATCAACCCACAAGTAAATTGCTTCAAAGTTAGTGTAAAAACTATCTACACCTAAGTAAATTGCTATGCCGTAGCCACGACGCACTTTAAGTTTAGCAATAAGGCGGTTACCCATAAGACGTGCATTAGGTGAAACCCAAATTCGGCTAATATTATTCTTCATTGGTAACCTCCAGTTCTTTAGCGCTTTGCTGTAATAATGCTTCAAAAGCACTACCATCCTTACGGGTTAGATCAGGCACATAATGGCTATATACCCGAAACAGCATTTCAGTGTTTGAGTGCCCTAATTGCCTAGCTATCCACTCTGGGTTTTCTCCTGCTGCTAACCAAATCGTGGCTGCGGTATGACGAGTTTCATAAGCACGTCGTGGCTCTAAACCCAATAGCATTAAAGTTGGATGCCAAATCCTACGGTTTACGTTTCGGTAAGCTAGAGGCTTACCTTTTGAGCTACAAAAAACATATTCAGCCCAATCGCCTGTTACTGCATTTTGTTTCTTTAAAGCCTCATACACATGAACGGACATTTGAACGACACGTGTAGATCCAGCAGTCTTAGTACCCTCTACCTTGCCATCAACCAACGCCTCTACAATATGTATTTGGCGACGATTTAAATCGACATTACGCCACCGCAAACCATCAATTTCACTCGTACGTAGTCCTGTAAAAAAACGGACCGTATAGTAGTTGCGAAAATCAGGACGAACAGCAGCAAGAAATCGAAAAATTTCATCTAAGGTAAATGGCATCACCTTAGGTTTATTTTCTTTAAGGCTTTTAATATTCCGAAAAGGTGCATCGAAGTTGTACCGTTCGGCAGCCTCATCTAGTATCATCTTCAGTGGTATCATGATTTGGTTAATCCTTGATGCTGTCAGACTCTTCTGCTGTGTTCCGTGTTTCACTTTGGCGAGAGAGGCACGGAATGCCAGAAGGTCTGACTTATTAATTTGATCTACAGCCTGTTCAGCAAAATAAGGAATCAAATAGTTTTGCAGCGTTGTTCTTACCTTCCTTTTATAGCTATCACGCCACTCAATTTGTTTCTCTTTAAACCAAACTTCTGTAAAACCTGTAAAAGATGGGCATTTACTTTTTGCTTCATCCATTTTGCGTTTAATTAATGCCAGCTCTTTACCCTTGCGACTGCGTGGAAAATAAGTTTGGTAATCAAAAGTATCAAGAACAATCTCAGCTTCAATCTTTTGCATAGCAAGATTAAGTTTTTTCCTATTAGCGGGTGTGTCCTCAAGGTTTGTCATCTCACGACAACGCTGGTTTAAGTATTTAAAATCGACAAATAGTTTGCCGTTCCTTGCTCTTATTGAAGCCATTACTTCCCCTCCTTATTGCAAAGCAACCCCAACCATGCTTTCTGCGATATCTTTGCACATGTCTTTTTCAATTTTGTCCCATAAGTAAAGAATCTTTCTGCCACCAAAAGGACGTATGTAATGGATGCCTTCGAGCAGAACACTATCTTTTAATTGATTGCGAATTGTTCTTGGGTCATAACGAATCTTTTCTGCCAGCTCTTGGGTGGTCATATAGATGTGTGACATAATAGTTACCTCTAATTTTTTACCATCTTGCTATTGGTTTGTTGTTGCATGATGAACAATAGCACAAAAGTACCATGATGCAAGTACTTTTTACCATCTTAAGGTGATTCATTATGATTAAGTGTAATTTAGCGGTGCTATTAGCAGATAGAAAATTGCGGGTTGCTGATGCAGCAAGAGGTACAGGATTAAGTAAAACAACCTTACATAAGCTGTATAACGAGGAATCGACGCGCATAGATTTTGAAACAATGGGCAAGCTTTGTATTTTCTTAGATTGTACGGTTTGCGAGCTTTTCGAACTTAAGAAGAATAATCTTTAAATTCAATTAGTTAGCCACGTTTAGGGCACCCACAGGGCACGATGAGGTATTTTTGATGCATCTTTGATGGTTTTTGGAATGCACTTTTTTGAATATTTCTTTCTGGATGCAGAAGTTAATTTCTTTAGATAAATTAAAAAATATCTTGATCGATCTTAAATGATTTTAATCGATGTCGAGAATCGCGGTTGGTGTCAAATCAAAAATTATTTTGTTGCATGATGGCTCCGATATGGCACCCACAGGGCACAAAATTTTTGATTGGTTTTCAGAAGGGTTTTTAGAAAGTGCCAAAAAGACTTTTTTAAGGCAACAAAGGTGGAGGTAACTAACTGATTTATAAGCCATAAACAAAAAAACCAGCCCGAGGGCTGGTTCTTAAAATTTGGAGCGGGAAACGAGATTCGAACTCGCGACCCCAACCTTGGCAAGGTTGTGCTCTACCACTGAGCTATTCCCGCTTGGCGTCCCATAGGGGGTTCGAACCCCTGTTACCGCCGTGAAAGGGCGGTGTCCTGGACCACTAGACGAATGGGACGTAACTTGCTCTGTTCAGGATGGCGCGTATACTAACCAGTGGTTGCCAGCCTGTCAACTGTTTTTGAAGTTTTAAATTAAGCCTTCTACATTTAAGCAAAGCTTTTCAGCTATCCTTGTCATAGCCCCCTACTTTGTAAGATACTTACCACCTTTCGCGCTTGGTAATTTTTTACGCTTTGTTTTTAAGGATTTTTTTCTGCGGGAGCAAGTAATGGTTATTGTTGCAGTGCTAGGCGGTATTTTTTTTCTTGCCATCCTTATGGTAGTGGTTGTTTATGCGCGCCAACAAAATGAAAAGAAAAAAATTGAAGAATTACGCAGAATTCGTATGTTGGCAGACCGTGGTCGCCAAATGCAACTTTTGCTAGATGAAATTCCACCTCAATACATTTCATCTGATCTTAGGGCTTTTGTTGCTAACCAATGGGTAGACCTTCTACATGAGCAAGAGCAATTAGGCTGTAAAGAGCCGCGCATTAAAACTGAATTAGAAGTGGCGCAAAACAAACTGCAAGAAATTCGCAGTAGCAACCAGCCCAAACACGAATCTATTAATGATTTACAAGCAGCCAATGCTGTGCGCCGTAACCTTAAACAGTTGAATAAAATTGTTATTGGCCTTTATCAAGAACGAAAAATTGCCCAGCGCGTTGCCCAAGGCTATTTAAACGAAGTTAAGCTAGGTTTTACTCAAACGCTAGTGGAAGTATTTCGCGCTTCTGCACGTAAAGCAGAAGATGAAGGTAATCAACGCATTGCTGTCGTTCACTATAAGCGTATTATGAGCGAACTAAACCGCCATAATCCTAACGGTATTCACAACCAAACCCTGTTAGAATGCCGTGAAACCATTGCTAAATTAGAAGAAATTATTGCTATTCAGTCTGAAAGTAATGACAACCAACTCGCCGACAGCGTCGATGTCATGATGGAAGACCAAGATAGCTGGAAAAAGAAACAAATTTACGATGACTAACCGCTGCACATCCGCACTTAATCAGTCCGCACTTAAAGCTCATTTATGGCCCTTCTAATTACATGACTATTAACTGGTACCCCGGCCACATGCATAAAGCACGTCGGGAAATTAAAGAAGCACTGCCTGAAATTGACGTTGTTATTGAAATGCTTGATGCACGTCTACCTTACTCAAGCGCCAACCCTGTTTTGGGAAAGCTAGCACAACACAAACCTACCCTTAAGCTGTTATCGAAAAGTGACTTAGCTGACCCAGAAATTACAGCTGAATGGATCGCTTTTTTTAATGAGCAGGCTAACACCAGTGCGCTGCCTATTGTAACTAGCGACACTAAAACACTTTTACCCATTGCCCGCATCTGCCAGCAACTAGCAAGCCAAGTGCGCCAAAGCCGTTCGGTAAAAGCACTGGTTATTGGTATTCCTAACGTAGGTAAATCGACACTTATTAATAGTTTGGCTGGTAAAAAAATAGCCAAAGTAGGCGATGAACCAGCAGTAACCAAACGCCAGCAAAAAATTCAAGTAGGTGAACGTTTACAAATTATCGACACGCCCGGTGTGTTATGGCCACGCATCGAAAATAGAAACAGTGCTTACCGTTTAGCAGCCTCGGGCGCTATTCGTAATACAGCAATGGATTACGAAGACGTTGGGCTATGGACAGCAGAAAATCTTTTACAGCGTTACCCTGAAGCTGTTATGGCGCGTTATAAACTTAAACAACTACCAGAAACCGGCGCCCTATTATTAGCAGAAGTTGCAGCAAGGCGTGGCGGTTTACGTGCCGGTGGCATTGTTGATTTACACCGTGCTAGTGAAGTGCTTCTACATGATTTACGTGGTGGGCAGCTAGGGCGTATCTCGTTAGAAAAACCCAGCGATATTTCTTTGGAACGCGCAACAGAAGAAGACCTAATCGATTCAGATGAAACAGAATAAAGTGCGGTATAAATGCTTGATTGCATTTATGCTTAGCAAACTTACCAAGCTGGAGTCCTAAGATGGGCAATCCTAAAAATCGTCGACGCTTTAGCTTACTTATTAAACTAAAAAAACCTTGGACACCGCGCTGGCTACCCGCAGGCTTGCGTGATTCTTTAAGTAACAAACACCACTCACGCGACTTCAACTTTGCCCGCAGCGATTACTTGCGTAGCAGAATTTTATTTGTTGGGTCTGTATTTTTTCTGCTAGCTCCGCTCTGGATTTTCGTCGACTTTCTGCTTTTACCACCAGAAATGCTGACCAAACTTGCCCTTAGCCGTGTTGTGCTGATGGGTTTATTGGCTAGCATTATTTACTTTGCTTGGCGTAACCAACACCAACTTAATAGAATTTGCACCACCCTTGCCGCTTTACTTATAGCACCGGCTCTTTTTTACTTTGGTTTAGTGCTGTTTTATAGCGACAAGATGAATTCACTGGTTGGTTATAATTTTATACCTCTGCTTATTATTGCTTTCCTTAGTGTTTTCCCACTCACCATTATAGAAGGGCTAGGCATTGGGCTAATTATTATTGCTATTCAGTTTTTAGCCTTAGTTGATTTAAACCAGCTAGCCACGCCCGATGGTTGGCAAAGCTTAGGCTTGCTGGTTGTGGTGTTAGGCATTTCACTTTGGGCTAATCATTCCCAAGTAAGTACTTTATTAAGGCTATATCGCCAAGCCAGTATGGACAGCTTAACCGGCCTACTGAACCGTGGTATTTTACTTGAACAGCTGAACCTGCTTTGCCAACACCGTGATGAAAAACTTGCTGAAGACGAGTTACCAGCACCCATTTCACTGTTAATGTTTGACTTAGATAAGTTCAAACGCATTAATGACACTTACGGCCACTCAGTAGGTGATCAGGTGTTGCAAAGTTTTGCACAAATACTGCGTAACGAACTTCGAAATAGTGATTTAATAGCCCGCTATGGTGGCGAAGAGTTTATTGCAGTTTTACCTGGCACACCTAAGGTGGATGCTAAGAAAATTGCCGAGCGGATTCGCTTACAATGTGAAGAATCAGTCGTAATAGCCCACGATGGTGAGGCCGTTAATTTCACTACCAGCATAGGCATTACTGAAATACGCTTAGATGAAAGTTTAGACACCGCTTTACACCGTGCTGATACACGCCTTTACATGGCAAAAAACTTGGGTCGTAACCGTTACATTGATTACGATTCGCCAGCTGAACAAGAAGAGACTCACCATTACTTTTGATAAGAGAATAATCTGGAATTCCACTCATGCAAACTATTCGCAAATCTAACAAGCTTCACCACGTCTGCTACGATATACGCGGCCCTGTTTTACAAGAAGCCAAGCGTATGGAAGAAGAAGGCCACCGCATCCTTAAATTAAACATTGGCAACCCAGCACCTTTTGGTTTTGAAGCGCCCGATGAAATTTTACAAGACGTGATGCGTAATCTGTCTACCGCCCAAGGTTACAGTGATTCCAAAGGGCTTTATTCAGCCCGTAAAGCAGTTATGCAAGAATGCCAAAGAAAAGGCATCGCCAATGTGGGCATTGAAGACATTTACCTAGGCAACGGGGTAAGTGAGCTAATTGTTATGGCCATGCAAGGCTTGTTAAACGACGGTGACGAAGTGCTTATTCCAGCACCGGATTACCCACTTTGGACAGCTGCTGCACGCCTAGCCGGTGGTAATGCGGTGCATTACATTTGCGACGAGCAAAGTGACTGGTTTCCAGACATTGCCGACATTAAGAAAAAAGTGACCGACCGCACCCGCGCAATCGTTATTATTAACCCTAATAACCCAACTGGCGCACTCTATTCTGACGAACTGCTAGAGCAAATTCTTGAAGTGGCGCGTGAACACCAGCTGGTAGTTTTTTCAGATGAAATTTACGACAAAATTTTATACGACGGCGAACAACACACTTCCATCGCAAGCATGGCTGATGACTTATTGTTCTGTACGTTTAATGGTTTGTCTAAAAGCTACCGCGTGGCAGGCTTTCGTTCTGGCTGGATGATTCTTTCTGGTGCCAAACACCTAGCCCAAGATTATAACGAAGGCTTGAACATGCTGGCTTCAATGCGTTTGTGCGCCAACGTGCCAGCACAACATGCCATTCAAACAGCTTTAGGTGGCTACCAAAGCATTAACGATTACATTTTACCCGGTGGCCGCTTATTAGCACAAAGAGACAAAGCTTATGAGTTAATTACCCAAATTCCTGGCGTTAGCTGCACCAAACCCAAAGGTGCTTTGTATATGTTCCCACGCCTAGACCCTAAGAAATTTAATATTCAAGACGATGAAAAGTTTACCCTTGATTTATTGCAGCAAGAAAAACTTTTGGTGGTGCAAGGCACAGCGTTTAACTGGTTTAAGCCCGATCACTTTCGCCTTGTTACCCTGCCAAGGGTAGACCAGCTAGAAGATGCTATTGGCCGCTTAGAACGTTTTTTATCGCGCTATCGCCAATAGCGATAATGATGCAGCCAAGTACTGCCAAAGGCTTTAAAAGTAAAGGTTTTAAAGATACAAAGCTTGAAATTAAGTTATTTCAGCCTTATTTAAACAACTAGCTGAAAACTCTAGGAGAAATAGTAGAATGATGCGAATTGGTTTATTTTTACTAACCAACTTGGCTGTAGTATTTATTGCAAGCATTACCCTTAATCTGTTGGGTGTTGGCAGTTACTTGGAAGCAGGTGGCGGCTTAAACTTAACTAGCTTGTTAATTTTTTGCTTTGTGTTTGGCATGTCGGGTTCCGTTGTTTCGCTGTTAATTTCTAAATGGATGGCAAAAAGAAGCACTGGCACCCAAGTCATAACCCAACCACGCAACCAACAAGAACAGTGGTTAGTTCAAACAGTTGAAGAGCTGGCTAAAAAAGCAGGCATAGGAATGCCTGAAGTGGGTATTTTCCCTTCCAACCAATCGAATGCTTTTGCTACTGGCTGGAACCGTAATGCTGCTTTGGTTGCTGTTTCTAGTGGCTTATTAGAACGGATGCGCCCTGAAGAAGTGCGTGCCGTGCTGGCCCATGAAATTGGCCACGTTGCTAACGGTGACATGGTAACTCTGGCGTTAGTGCAGGGGGTAGTGAACACTTTTGTAATGTTCTTTGCACGAATTATTGGTCATACCATTGATAAAGTTATTTTCAAAAATGAAAATGAAGGCCACGGTATCGCTTTTTATATTTCCAGCATTATTGCAGAAATTATTTTGGGCATTCTAGCCTCGGCCATAGTGATGTGGTTTAGCCGTTTTCGTGAGTTTCGTGCCGACGAAGCAGGTGCGCGCCTAGCAGGTTCAGGCGCAATGATTAACGCACTGCAACGTTTAAAAGACGAACAAAACCTGCCGAATGAAATGCCAGATACATTAACTGCTTTTGGAATTAATAAAGGTCAGGCAGTAAGCATGATGCAAAAACTCTTTTCAAGTCACCCTCCTTTAGACGACAGAATTGCCGCTCTACGCAATAAGGCGTATACCTGAAGCTTAAAAGCTAGGGTAGTATCATCATTTGTTATACATTCAAAAAAACTAGACAAATTGGAAGTGTCTAGTTTTTTTTAAAACCTTTAAGTGGTTTATTAGCCATTTTAATGGAGCAAATTTGATGATCAAGCTGAACACTATTGGTGGGCGTCTTCTGATGCTGCCAGCCGCTGCACTGCTAGGCTTAGTATTGTTAGCTCTAGTTGCGCTGAACGCTTTAAATACTACCTTAGAAAAAGAACGTGAAAGTCGGGTTGTTGCAGTGGTTGACCTTGCTAATGGCATAGTTAAGCACTACCAATCATTAGAAAAAAACGGCACCTTTAGCCAACAAGAAGCACAACAAAGAGCTAAAGATGCAATTAAAGCTTTGCGCTATGACAAAGTTGAATATTTTTGGATTAATGACTTAACAGCCCCCATTCCAAAAATGATTATGCATTCCACTAGCCCTGTGCTGGATGGTCAAATTTTAGATAAACCCCATTACCACTACGCTATTCTTTCGCGTAACCGCGATGGTAGCCAATCTGAAGTCTTAAATAACACCAACCTATTTGTCGCTTTTACCGACACTGTAAAAAAATATGGTGCAGGCTTTGTTGAATACCAATGGCCTAAAGCCCTTGCCGGTGGCGGTGTAACAGAAGAGCGTTTTAAAAAACTTTCCTATATTGTTGGCGATCAAAACTGGGGCTGGGTTATTGGTTCAGGTATTTATATTGATGATGTCAGTGCTCAATTCTGGGCCTTAGCACAGCAAATTGGCCTAATGGGTTTGGCAGTTATTGCGGGTATTTTGGCACTTTCTGCCTACATTCGTTACTGGGTTCTTAAGCAGCTGGGCGGTGAAGTGGTTGAAGCTAAACAGCTAGTATTAAAAGTAGCCGAGGGTGATTTTTCAGGCTGTGATATAAGCAGTAAAGCCAGCCCAGACAGTGTAATAGGCGCAGTAGACACTATGGCTCGGCAGTTAGCAGAAATGATTCGTGGCATTAGCCAAATTTCTAACAGCCTTTCTAGTGCATCCAGCCAATTAGCCGTTGTTGCCCAAGAAAGCCACAGCACCCAAGACCAACAAACCGAAGAGACTGATCAGGTTGCTATTGCCATTAACGAAATGAGCCATACCATTATGGAAGTTTCGGAAAATGCTAGACGCGCCTCTGACGCAGCAGACAAAACCGATGAAGCCGTGGTTATTGGCCGCACAGCAGTTAACCAAGCGGGGAAAGCCATAGCACTCTTGGCCGATAAGGTAGGCAACTCTACCAAGGTTATACACAAGCTGAGTGGCGACTCTACAAACATTGGTGGCGTGCTTAAAGTAATTGAAGACGTTGCTGAACAAACCAACCTTTTAGCACTTAACGCCGCCATAGAAGCCGCTCGTGCAGGTGAGGCAGGCCGTGGCTTTGCAGTAGTAGCCGATGAAGTTCGTGGGCTAGCCAGCCGAACCCAGCAAAGTGCAGAAGAAATTCACCGCATGATAAACCTGCTGCAAACGGGTGCTGAAGAAGCAGTCACGGTTATGGATGCCAGCATTAAAGAAACAGAACTAACCGTTGCTGCTGCAGATGAGGCTACAAAATCACTTGATTCAATTGCCTCAGCTGCCGAACATATTCGTGATATGAACTACTTAATTGCCTCAGCAGCCGAGCAACAATCTGCCGTTGCAGAAGAAATTAACCAGAATATTATTAAACTGGTCGACCTTTGTGTTAGCAGCTCGGTTTCAACTCGCCAAACCCATGAGTCTAGCTTTGAATTAGAAAAACTGGCTAAAGAGCTAAATAACCGCATTAAACGCTTCCGTATTTAATGCCGGTTATTTAGTTCAATTGCACACTAAACCCCAGTGCTTTTAAAGCACTGGCTTGCTTTTGTGTGGCGGCTTTAACTTTTAAAGAAGAAAACTCCCTTCTTATAGGGTAGTTTTTGCGTAGTTGTTGATAAACAGCCGTTGTAGCCTTGCTGCCTTTTAAGGCTTGTAATAAGCGCCAGTGGTCGGTTAAAGGCTGGTAACACAGGTGGGCAGCACGCCTACAAGCTTCTTCTACACCACAAGCAGCATCTAACTCTAACAAGGCCACTGGAACACTAGGCAATAAAGCTTCTAGCTTCACGCTAGGCTCTTTATTTAAATACTGGCACCAAGCCTGATAAAGCATTTCTGTGCCACGGCTTTTACCCTCTAAGCTATAACCAGCAATGTGAGGCGTTGCTAGTAGGCAATGGTTAATAAGTTCACTGTCTAAAGCCGGTTCACCTTCAAACACATCTAACAATAACAAGGGTGCTGTTTGGTTATTTATTTGCTGTTTTAAAGCGTGTTGATCTACCACACTGCCACGGCTGGCATTCAATAAAACCTTGCCTTCTAACAAGGCAAGCTCTTTAGTCCCAATTAAATGCCAAGAAGGAAAATGACCCGTGCGGGTTAAGGGTGTGTGCAAACAAACAATATCAGCCGTTTGCAACACTTCAGCTAAACCTAAAAAACCTACTTCACCCTTGGCTGCTCTAGGCGGATCATTTAATAAAACCTCACAGCCATAATCTTGTAAACGGGTAGCTAAACGGCTACCCACCTGCCCCACGCCAACTAGGGCAAGGCGCTTAGCTTGCAGACTAAAACCCTGTTCTGCAGCCAACCACAACAAAGAAGCAAGCACATAATCGACCACAGAATTAGCATTACAGCCCGGTGCGCTGGCAAAGTGAATACCGGCTGTTTGTAACCAAGCTTGATCGACATGATCGACACCTATGGTGGCAGTGCCTACAAACTTCACTTGGCTGCCTTCTAATAGCTGTTGGTTAACTTGCGTAACGGAACGAACCAATAGGCCGTCGGCAGTTTTTACATCGGCAGCAGTGATAGCGTTACTCGCTAACTGAACCACTTCAGCACTGCTGCCAAAAAATTCTTGGGTAAAAGGAAGATTTTCATCAACTATTAGGCGCATAGGTTTTTTTCTCTACAGGGTTTACAATCATTACTTCGAATTAATTTTTTATTAAGGATTTCACTTGATCCTACGTTGGGAAAAAGGGCAGGATTACTACCTAGTCCATGTTCACCAAGATATGTTTGGCGATTGGCTAGTCACTCGCGTTTGGGGGCAAACAGGCACCCTCTATGGTGGCATTAAACACACCTTAGTAGCCTCGCCTGAAGAAGCAGCCGTTTTAGTTGATGACATACGCCACATTCAAGAAAGCCGAGGGTTTCATAAGGTGTTAGAAGCAAAAAACCCCGATGATATCCCCGGCTCCATTCAAGACACCATGAAAGATGAATTGAATTTCAAATAAAATCTTTCAATAAAAAGCTTCAGTAATAAGGTTAGTTTTGGCTGGGCAAGTGGCTTATCCAACTGGCTAGCTTTTCTGCGGAAAATGGCCAGCCTAACTCTGCACCACAAGGGCTGGCCACCACAGGAATACGCACTTCATAACGGGCCATTAGCAAGCTATCTTCAGCTATATCAACCAAGGCTAGCCTTAATTCCTTTTGTAGCCAAGGTTCTAACAAAGCCAAGGCTTTATCACACAAATGACAGCCTGCAGTAGTGTAAAGCGTTAAATGCAAACCCTTTGACATCTTTCCTTCCTTTTTAATCAATTGGCACTAGAGCACCTTAATGTTTGGTCTTAGCTTAACTTGTTAAGTTTTTTACTGCTTTCTTTTACCGCTAAAATATTAACATAGGGCGCATAGTTAGCTTCTACAATGAAGGCACTTATAGCTAGTCTAATAGAAATAGGCCAATGCTTTACGCAACAGAAATAAAAAACTCTCTTAATCAACCATATTTATTGTAAACAATTGTAAAAACTACCCTTGTTTATGGGATTTTTTGTGAGGATTGAGAGATTTGAGACTGACACTTTAAAAACAAACAC
>JAAYGA010000384.1 GCA_012727935.1 Pseudomonadaceae bacterium
ATCTTCTACTACACCCACCATCGCGGGAACCGGCGCAACTGAGCCATCCGGTGGAGCGTACACTAGAATTCAGGTTGAGAACAACGCCACCAACATAACACAAAACGGAACCGGCACCGGAACCAATACATACGCGTTGTCCTTTGCGGAAAGCACCAGCAACTGGGGCACCATGACTAACTATGTCATCTACGATTCGCTCACCGGAGGCAACATGTTGATGTACGGCGCACTTGACCGCACCAGAACTGTTGAGGCGGGTACGACACTTCAAATTCGGGCGGGACAGCTTCAATTATCGTTTGTCAACCCGTAACTGGTCACATGACCAGAAAGGCGGTGACGAAAAATCAATAACTTTAAAGTAACTTGGAACAATCGACACACGTTCAAGGTGATTGCAAATGTGGTGTCGGCGTTTTTTAGTATTTTGGCACGGCGGTCTATTAAGGTTGTATCCTCCATTAAGAGCACGGCTATCAAGGTGATATCCGTCCTAGACGAGACAACAACCAATTCATCTATAGGAATGAAAGCTTCGAAAACACTGGATATTGTGACGCCTATTGTTCCGCAGCCAAAAGTAGACAGCGTTTCTCGAAAGGTTCTCACTATCAGCAATGTGGGACGCGTAAATGTATTTGCAAAAATTCTATTTGCCATTAGTACGGAGTTTTCAAACAGCGTCGGCGTGAAGAGTGCGGCGGAGGCAATTTCCGCCCTCGTCGCAAACCTAGAGGCACGGCTGGTGAACTTACTAAATCATATGACCATCCTGCTAGTCAAGCAAGAAAGCATTAAAAACAGCGCCGTCTTCACAAACATCCTAACGACACTATCTATAAAGGTGTCGGTTTGCCGGGCAAAGCTACATATCATCAACAGCACGATTGACATTACGAAAAAAATGTCAGTGAGCTTTACTTCGCGCCTATCCATACAGGGCGATCTGCGCCTGAGTATGTTGGCGTTGAATCGTCTAGGAGAGTTTGATGAACTGGAACTGGGAGAAATGGATGAGAAGACTCTCGGGACACTGGATATTTCACAGGAATATTAACAAGGGGGTATTCATTTGAGTGACACTAAACAATTTACCCCGAATTTGAACTTAACAGTCATACCTGTTGATTCGACCTCCGTAACGTTTTTATCTGCGCGTGATGATGTATACGGCAACAAGCCGACATCTAATATGCAGATTATCGACGCGGAGGTGGGGAGGCTTAAAAAAAGGGCTGTCCACCTAATTGCGGGAGAGTCCCTTATTACAAACCAATACACAGCGATTAGCAACAACATACCGGATTTAAGCACAAGTTTTCCGATCATTTTTACGCCGGATGGAAATAACACAGGTGCATCCACATTGACCATTAACGCACTTGCTTCAAAATACATCAAAAAATATGATGGTCTCGGCGTGCTGGTAGATTTAAGCGCGGATGATTTGACCAAAAACAACCCGATTCAAATGTTCTACGACGCAACGCAAGAAGTGTTTGTACTGGTTGCAAGCAGTATTGGCTCTCTGCCGGCGGCATCGACTGAGCAGAGCGGTATAGTCATGTTGACAAACGCCCTTGACAGTCTCTCTGAGTCCAAAGCACCAACTGCTGCGGCTCTCAAAGGTGTCGCAGAAGATTTGCAGACCGCTGAGACTGCCATCGAGGGGAAAGCACCGACAAATCACGCAAGCTCCGCGACAACCCACGGGGCTGCGACAGATGAGCTATATGGACATGCAAAACTTTACGATGATTTAGGAGACAACGCAGACGGTGCTATCACACAAGACGCTGCATCTCAGGCAATCGCAGATGCCAAGCCCGTGGCGGGCACGGGAGTTTCCATCTCCGGAACGAAGAGCAATGTGGTAAACATTGTTCCTCCGGCAGACGGAAAAATTGGTGGTGTTAAAGCAGGAAATAACATCAGTATTGGGACGGACGGTACCATATCGGCTCCTAATGCGCCGGGGTCTTTACCGCCTAGCGGAGCGGCTGGCGGCGACCTGACTGGATCATATCCGAATCCCACTATTGCGGCAGGTAAAGTAAGTGATACTGCCATTGGTTCCCGTACATTTGACCAAAGCATTGCCAGTGCATCCTCGTCTAGCGGAACACTGACGCAGCTTGGTTCGTGGATTGTGAAGGTGTTGAAAGCCATCATTGGAAGCGACAACTGGCATGACACCCCAGCGG
>JAAYGA010000113.1 GCA_012727935.1 Pseudomonadaceae bacterium
GCTTCAATTTTATTACAAACAGGTACCACCGCCGCGCCTTCTGCTGCCGCAATTTCTATAACCACGTCTAGGTAAGGGTTGTTTTCAAAGCCTTCTTCACTCACGTTAGCTATGTACATAGTAGGCTTGAGTGTTAAAAAGCCATAAGCCCTTACTAGGTATTGTTCATCGGCAGTTAAACCAAAGCTGCGTAAAGGCTGACCTTCGGCAACGTGGGGTAAAATTCGCTCTAAAATTTCTTTTTGAGCAATGGCTTCTTTGTCGCCACCCTTAGCAAAACGAGCAAGCTTTTGAATGCCTTTTTCGACGGAATCTAAATCGGCTAACGCCAGCTCCATATTGATAATTTCAATATCGTTGCGAGGGTCTACTCTATTAGAAACGTGAATAATGTTGTCATCTTCAAAACAGCGAACCACATGGGCTATGGCGTGAGTTTCACGAATATTGGCTAAAAATTTATTACCCAAACCTTCGCCTTTGGAAGCGCCTGCTACTAAGCCTGCAATATCGACAAATTCCATAGTGGTGGGTAGGGTGCGTTCGGGTTTTACTATTTCAGCCAGTTCATCTAGGCGAGGGTCTGGCATAGCAACCAAGCCGCTATTAGGCTCGATAGTGCAAAAAGGAAAGTTTTCAGCCGCAATGCCTGATTTAGTTAAGGCATTAAAAAGGGTAGATTTGCCAACGTTGGGCAGACCGACGATGCCACAGTTAAAACCCATAAGGTGTATCCTTTAATTAGTCTGCTTTAAAAACATGCAGGTGGTTCATAGCAGCATTCATATCGCCGCTTATAATTTTTTCTAGGTGGCGCTGGGCTTCGTCTAAAGCAGCGTTAATGCACAGCTGTTCGCTTTCTGGCGCTTTACCCAAAACGTAGCCAGTTACTTTATTAGCTTGGCCTGGGTGGCCAATACCAATTCTTAAACGGTAAAACTCTTTGTTATTGCCTAGCGAGCTAATGGTGTCACGCAGGCCATTGTGCCCGCCATGCCCACCGCCTTTTTTTAAGCGCAGGCTGCCAGGGGGTAAGTCTAACTCATCATGAACCACTAGAATTTCTTCTGCTGCTAGTTTATAAAAATTAGCTAAAGCTGCTATGGCTTGGCCGCTGCGGTTCATAAAAGTTGTTGGAATAAGTAGATGGACTGTTTGCCCTGCCAAGAGTATTTGGCTGTGTAAACCGAAAAATTTACTGGTGTTTAAGCTATTACCGCTTGCTGCTGCTAGTTGTTCAACTAGCCAACTGCCAGCGTTATGCCTTGTGCGGGCATAGTCTTGTCCGGGGTTACCTAATCCGACCACTAGTTTGATTTTGCTATTCATGGTGCAGCGTGTCCGGAAAGTTTGTTCTAGTTCAATATGAAAAACCCAGATGACTCTTGCAAAGAGTCATCTGGGCTGCAGTGAAACCAGCAGGCTGAAAATTACTCAGCAGCAGGTGCTTCGCCTTCAGCTGCTTCTTCATCTTCTTCAACGCCACGCTTGGCATGAACAGTAATAATACTGTTGTCATGACCCTGAGCTAGCGCAGGAATTTCAACGCCTTTAGGCAGTTCAATTTCTGATAAAAGAATGGTCTGACCTACTTCAAGGTTAGCCACATCAATCACTAGGTTGTCTGGCAAGTCTTGAGGTAAAGCAGAAATTTCAACGTCGTTCAGTTGACGCAGTAACATACCACCTTGCGTCTTAACACCCACACAGTTGTCTTCGTTTTCGAACTGGAAAGGAACAAGGATGTTAACCTTGGTCTTGCTGTCTACACGCTGGAAGTCAATGTGCATAACAACGGTGGTTTTGAAGGGGTGACGCTGCATGTCTTTCATGATGACTTGTTCAGCTTTACCATCAATTTTCAGGTTAAGTACTGAAGTGTAAACTGCATCATCTAGTTCTAGGATACGGTAGAATTCACGCTGTTCTACAGAAATAGACTGAGCTTTTTCTTCGCCGCCATAGATGATTGCAGGAATGAACTTGTTTTCATGACGCAGGCGGCGGCTCGCACCCTTACCTAGGTCTGTACGTGCTTTAGCTTCAAAATTAAATTGTGACATAATTGTTGTCCTCATGGACTGCTTGATAAAAGGAAAGAGCAGACATCCGCGACCAGATCATCTGCTTTTCACATGACCCCAAATAGGGGGATACTTTGGGTTGCTATGTTGGCTTTAATGGTTAGATTAAGAGCGAAACATGGCACTAATGGATTCTTCGTTACTGACACGGCGCACCGCTTCAGCTAGAAGACCCGAAATTGTTAGCTGGCGAATCTTACCACACTTCATAAGTTCTTCACGGATAGGAATGGTGTCGGTAACAATAAGCTCATCGAGTAAAGAATTTGAAATATTGCTAATGGCTGCACCCGAAAGTATGGGGTGAGTTGCATAGGCCACCACACGTTTAGCGCCGCGAGCTTTGAGTGCCTCGGCTGCTTTACAAAGTGTGCCAGCTGTATCAACCATATCATCAACTAATACGCAGGTACGGTCTTTAACATCGCCGATAATGTGCATGACTTGGGCTTGGTTAGCTTGAGGGCGACGCTTATCAATAATGGCTAAGTCTGTGTCATTCAGCTCTTTAGCAATGGCGCGCGCACGCACAACACCACCAACGTCTGGAGAAACAACCACCATGTTTTCGTAATTTTGACGTTCTATGTCGTCTAGCAAAATTGGTGAGCCATAGATGTTGTCTACTGGCACATCAAAAAAGCCTTGAATTTGGTCGGCGTGTAAATCCATGGTCATTACACGGTTTACGCCAGCGGCACACATCATGTCGGCAATTACTTTGGCAGAAATAGGCACACGCGCCGAACGCACACGGCGATCTTGGCGAGCGTAACCAAAGTAGGGAATAACAGCGGTAATGCGGTGTGCTGAAGCGCGGCGTAGTGCGTCAACCATTAGGATAAGCTCCATTAGGTTGTCGTTAGTAGGCGCACAGGTGGACTGAATAACAAAAACGTCTTTACCACGTACATTTTCGTTAATTTCAATGGCAATTTCACCATCGCTAAACTGACCGATTGTTGCATCACCCATACGAATATCTAGGCAAGCAACTACTTTACGACCTAGTTCAGGATTAGCATTACCGGAAAACACCATCAAGTTGGACACGTACTCACCTTGCTGACTGAGGTATTACGGAGGATGGGTGGTTGCCGGAACCAGCCCGAAGAAAACTTATGTAGTTTGTAAAGTGGCTGGGGTAGGAAGATTCGAACTCCCGAATGGCTGGACCAAAACCAGCTGCCTTACCACTTGGCGATACCCCAACTTTACGGTGGCGAATTATAGCTAAGCAAAATTGAAAAGTGAACCCTTGTCTGCCATCAATTTAATGTGGGCTGAAGATTGGTTACTACTTTTAGTTACCCAAGCGCGTGGCTTTAAGCCTGCAAAACTAAGTGGCAGCTTATTTGCCAGTGTTTTTGCCTGTTTTTTACTGGCCATTCGACAATAAACACTAGCGCCACTTCCAGTCAGGTAAGGCTGCTGATTCTCAGCCATTAGCCAAGTAAAGGCGGCTTCAACGGCAGGGTAAAGCTGCCTAACTAATGGCTCAAAATCATTTTCACCTAGGTGTTGCTGAATATTTTTAGAATCAATTAAAGGTGTGGAGCGCGGCAGATTGGGGTGGCTAAATAATTTGCCTGTATCGCAATGGCAGCCAGGGAAAACTAACAAATAAACCGCTTCTTCAGCTTTTGTAGGTGTAAGAATTTCGCCTATGCCTTCTGCCCAAGCGGTTTGCCCAAAAATAAAGACTGGCACATCAGCACCTAGCTGTAAGCCTAGCTTGGCTAGTTGCGTTAAATTTAAACCCAACTGCCAAAGCTGGTTCAGTGCTAGCAAGGTGGTTGCTGCATCTGAGCTGCCAGCACCCAAGCCACCGCCCATAGGCAAGTTTTTTTGCAAATGAATTTCTACCCCAAAATTGGTGTTGCTTCGCAGCGGTTCTAATAAGCGTGCGGCGCGCATAATTAAATTATCTTCGACTGCTACCCCTGCCAATTGCGGCTGTAAGGTGGTTTTGCCATCTTGGGTTAGCTGAAACGTTAATTCGTCGTGTAAGTCTAAAAACTGAAACAAGGTTTGTAGCTGGTGATAACCGTCTGCCCTTTGGCCAGTAATGTGCAACATAAGATTAAGCTTAGCTGGCGCTGGCAAAATAAGGTGGGTTAGGGGTGAATTAAACATGGTGCTTAAAAGCCTTGTTAGAGTGTAAAGAGTGAGGCATGTAAAAAGTTAGGTGTGTAAAAAACAGAGTATAAAAAGTTAGGGCGCAAGATTAGGGTGCAGGAAATAATTGCCATTGATTAATGGCTAGACGAAAACTTAAGTGGCCTTTTTCTGCCACTAGCAGGCTAGGTAGTTGATAGCCATCAACCTGTGTAAAGCGCCGCCATTCAACTTTCCAGCCATTTTGTATTAGCGTTTGCTGGTTAATTTGAACTACCTTCCCCGGCGCGGCTAGGCCACGAACCCAATACACCATATTAGACAAGGGCAGTTCCCACTCTAAATGGTCTGCTAATAGCTGTTCAGGGCTTGAAGCGGCAACCTGCTGGCCGTCGGAAGTGGTTAGGGTTACTTTAAATGGCTCGCCTTCTAGTCGTGCGCTGCCTTGGCCTAGCGGCCCCAAAATTTGTAGCTGGTAAGCATAGCCATTTTGCTGCCAATCTAAACTAGCAGAATGGCTGTTTTTTTCGTTAGCAAAGGCAATGCGGCCTTGTGCCTGCCAGTGCCAAAGGTGTGTGTTGGGTTCAAGGCTTTGGGTGGCAGCGGGTAGGTTGGGTTGGCTGCTGCAGGCGCTTAGCAGTAACACTAAGCTGCTGAGTAACAGTAACTTTAAATAAGATGGCATAGGGTAATCTACACACTTTAGGGGTTGGGCTGTAGGTTAAGTTCTGGGTGTTGCTCTAACAGTGCTTCAGCTTGTTCATTTAAATTCAGCTGCCAGAAAGTTTGGATTAAATGTTCGGCAATTTCACCTTCTTGCAACCTTGCATAGGCTTCTTCTAAATATTCAAGGGCTTCTTCATAGCGGCCTAGTTTAAACAGCGCCCAGCCAAGAGAGTCAAGTATTTCGGCTGACTCACTGTCTAAAGCATGGGCTTTTTGAATCAGCAACAAGCCTTCGTTAACCCGTTCAGTTTGGTCAACTAAGGTGTAACCTAGGGCGTTTAGTGCTGTGGCGTTGTTAGGGTCTAGCAACAAAAGCTGGCGTAAATCTTCTTCCATTTGGTCTAGGTTTTTAAGGTGGAAGCTTAAGAGCGCACGGGTGTAAAGCAGTTCGGGTGATTCTTGGTTTTCTGGCAAAAGTTGCCGCCCTTCATCAACCCAGTTAAGTGCGGCTAAAAACTTTTGCTGTTGGCGCAATAGCTGTTCACCCATAAGGGTAAGTGGCACGCTAAGTTCGGGGGCGGCTTCGCGTTTTTCTTGTAAAAGTTCCAGTGCCGCTAGGGTTTTATTTTGTTGTATTAATAAGCGCACGCTGGCACGAATGGCTTCAAGGAGTAGTTCGCCATTAGCTACTTGCTTGTAATGCTGTAAGGCCAGTGCCTCATTTTTATCGCGTTCAGCCAGCTGCCCTAAAAGTAACCAAGCTTGGTCAGCCAAAACCACATAGTCGGTTAGTGTTTCAAGGGTTTTTTGAGCAGCAGAATATTGCCCTGTTTCTATTTGCAGGCGTGCTAGGGCTAGGCGAATGGATAGGTTGTCGGGCTGTAGTTTAATGATGTGATCAAAGGTTTGTTCTGCTGAAGTAAACTGGCCTGCTTTAAGTTGGGTTCTTGCTAAGTCTAGCCAAAGTTTGACTTCTTCTGGGTTATTTTTAAGTGCTTGGCGCAACAGCTTTTCAGCACTTTGGAAATCACCTGCTTCACGAAAAAGGTGGGTTTTAAGTTGTAAGGCGCGAATATTGTCGCCATCAAGGGTTAAGGCTATTTTTAAATGTTGCTGGCTTGCCTGTTGGTCACCTAGCTCATCACTTAATAAGGCTAAGGCGGTTTCTAAATCACTGCTGGCTGTTTGGCGTTCTTGCCTTTCTTCTAGCATTCTTTGGTAAAGGTCGCTAATGACGGGGTTACTTTTTTCGGTTAAATGACCTGCTAAAAGGGTGTAATTACTTTCACCACTGAGCTGTTCAAATTTAAGCAAGTATTCAAAAGCGTCTAAAAACTGTTCGTTTTGTAATAATAAACCGGCTGCGGTGCGCTGTGCGTCGGGGTTTTCTGGGGCAAGGGTGGCCCATAAGATTGCTGCGTCTAAGGCGGCTTGCGACTGCTGAGCAAACTGGGCTATCCAAGTGGTGCGTTCAGCAATTAAAGGGTGTTGGGTTTGTATTGCCAGTGCTGAATAGGCTTCTAGGGCATAGTTAAGGTCGTTACGTTGCCCCGCAAGTTCAGCACTTAATAAATAAAAAACTAAAGAACCATTTAACCCAGTTTTTAAGCTAGGGCTAGATTCATTGGGTTGCTGTTCGTCAGTATAAAAAGAAAGGGTTGCGCCTGAATCTAGTGCCTCTATTGAAGCTTCAGTCTTGGCCTTGCTAGTAAGGCGGGTGCAACCATAAGTGAAGCTAATTAAACTGATTACTAATAAAGTTTTTAGTAAAGTTTCTAGCGACTTAAGTAAGCGAGCTTTAAGCATTATTCGAACATACCTGTACATTTTCTATGTGCTATCATAGCCTTCTTCTGATCTACTGCTCAGTATTTTGTGTAAGCAGTTGTTTAACTGAGTGATTTTAATGTCCCTGATTTCAGACGGGCGAAACGACTTGTTGTGGAGTGACGTTTGACGGTGCCAGCAGTAAAGCCAATGCGATTTCTAGCTCTAGGCATAAACCATAAGACAGCTCCAGTCGCTATACGTGAACGAGTTGCTTTTACTCCAGAACAATTGGAGGCTGCCAGCCTACAGCTGCGTAATCATCAGAGTATCAAAGAAGTTGCTATCCTATCTACCTGTAATCGCACAGAAATTTATACCTTGATTGAAGCAGGCAATGTACGCCCAGTGCTTGATTGGTTAAGTAATTTCCATTCTCTTCCTATTGAAGACCTCGCCCGCTACAGCTATATCCATGAAGATCAGGCTGCTATCGCACACATGATGCGTGTGGCAAGCGGCTTAGATTCTATGGTGTTGGGCGAGCCACAAATTTTAGGTCAGCTAAAAGATTCTTACGACCTAGCTAAAAAAGAAAACTTGTTAGGCACCGGCCTAGAGCTTTTGTTCCAACAAGTTTTTGCCACAGCTAAGCGCGTTAGAACAGAAACCGGCATAGGTACTAACCCTGTTTCTGTAGCCTATGCGGCAGTTAATCTAGCCCAGCGTATTTTTGCCGATTTAAAAACCAGCACGGCCTTGTTAATTGGTGCTGGTGAAACCATTGAACTGGTTGCGCGGCATTTAAAAAACGCCGGTGTAGCGAAAATGATTATCGCCAACCGCACCGTTGAAAGAGCCCAAGCCCTAGCCGATGAAGTGCAGGGCCGTGCCGTGGCTTTAAGTGAAATTCCGCATCAGCTTGAAAAAGCCGACATAGTGATTAGTTCAACCGCAGCGCCTCTGCCTATTTTGGGTAAAGGCATGGTTGAACGGGCGCTTAAAGTGCGCCGCCATAAGCCTATTTTTATGGTTGATATTGCAGTGCCGCGCGATATCGAGCCGCAAGTCGGCGAGCTAGACGATATTTTCTTGTTTACTGTTGATGACTTAAAAGAAGTTATTGAAGAGAACCTTGCTGCTAGGCGTGAAGCAGCAGAGGAAGCTGAACAGCTTATTTTAAACAGCGTACAAGAATTTTTACGTAACTTGCGCGTGCGTGATGCTGGGCGAATGATTCGCGTCTTTCGTCAGCGTGCACAGCAGTTAGCAGAAGATGAGCTTGCTTTGGCTTTAAGCCAGTTAGACCAAGGCCAAGATGCGCGAGACGTGATGCAAAAGCTGTGTCGTAGCCTAACCAATAAATGGCTGCATGATCCAACCCTAAAAATTCGTGAAGCTTCGGCAGAAAACCGTAGCGATCTTTTAGCGGCTGCTTCACACTTATTAAACCTAGAAGCTTCAGATAAACTTTAATTTCTTTGCTGGAATAATGAATGAAACCTTCAATACAAGCCAAGCTAGATCACCTTGCTGATCGCTTTGAAGAGCTATCCGCCCTTTTGTCTGACCCTGAAACACTCAGTGATCAGGAAAAATACCGTAACTACTCTAAAGAATATTCCGATTTAGAACCCATTATTCAGGCTTACCAAGCTTATCAGCAAACCCAAGAGGGCATAGAAGCCGCCCAGCAAATGACTAGTGATGAAGACCTAGAAATGCGTGAAATGGCCAGAGAAGAAATGCTGGGTTTGCAAGCTGAATTAGAGCCGCTAGAGCTAGAAATTCAACGTTTACTGATTCCGCGTGACCCCAATGATAGCCGCAATATAGTACTAGAGGTTCGCGCTGGTACTGGCGGTGATGAAGCCGCTTTGTTTGCTGGTGATCTATTCAAAATGTACAGCCGCTACGCCGAAGATAAGGGTTGGCAAGTAGAAACTCTGAGCGTAAGTCACGGTGAAATGGGCGGCTATAAAGAAGTTATTTCCCGCATTAGTGGTAAAGATGTGTATTCCCACCTTAAGTTTGAATCGGGCGCACACCGTGTGCAGCGCGTTCCAGCCACTGAATCGCAGGGCCGAGTGCATACTTCGGCTTGTACCGTTGCTGTGATGCCAGAAGCCGATGAAGTGGGCGAAATTGACATCAACCCCGCTGATTTAAAAGTTGATACTTACCGCTCATCGGGTGCCGGTGGTCAGCACGTTAACACCACCGATTCCGCCATTCGTATTACTCACCTGCCTACTGGCTTAGTGGTTGAATGCCAAGAAGAGCGTTCACAACACAAGAACCGTGCTAAGGCGATGTCTTGGTTAGCGACCCGTTTAAAACAAAAAATGGAAGATGCTGCCCACAAAGACCAGTCCGATACGCGCCGCTCCTTAGTGGGCAGTGGCGACCGTTCAGAGCGGATTCGCACTTATAACTTTCCCCAAGGCCGCGTGACCGATCACCGTGTAAACCTTACTTTGTATAACCTAGATGAAGTAATGAATGGTGAGCTAGATAGCGTACTGTCTGTGTTGGCACAAGAACAGCAAACGGAATTATTGGCAGGTTTAAGTGATGCCTAGTGGTTTAACACTAGGTGAATGGCTGGCGGCGGCTCGTTTGCAATTTCAGCAAGCGGGCTTAGACAATGCCTATCAAGAGGCAAACTACCTGCTTGGCCATCTGTTACAAAAAAATACGGCTTACCTTTATGCCTACCCTGAAGCGGTATTAACGTCTGAGCAACAAACACAGCTGGCCAGTTGGTTAGCTGAACGCTTGGCGGGTAAACCTCTGGCTTGGATTCTAGGTGAATGGGACTTTTGGGGCTTAACCCTAGAAGTTTCACCCGCCACTTTAATTCCCCGTGCCGATACGGAACGTTTAGTCGAGCTTGCTTTAGGGCTAACAATCAATAAGCCCAAGGCCAGAATATTAGACCTAGGTACAGGCACTGGCGCAATTGCTTTGGCAATTAAAAAAGAACGCCCAGATTGGCAGGTCGATGCCGTTGATTTCAAGCTAGATGCCGTTAGCCTCGCCCGAAAAAATGCACGCCAGTTACAGCTAGATATTCGTGTATGGCAATCCGACTGGTGGCAGCAAATTCCACCGCAAACCTATGACCTTATCTTAAGTAATCCACCTTATATTCACCCACAAGACCCTCACCTAACCCAAGGTGATCTACGTTTTGAACCCCAAACTGCCCTAGTGGGTGGTGAAGACGGCTTACAAGCCTTTCGTGATTTACTTGAACCTATTCAAAGTCGCCTAGTAAAAGGTGGTTATCTTTTAGTAGAACATGGCTATGACCAAGCCACTGCTGTCGCCAAACTTTTTGCCCTTGCCAAACTGAGTGGTGTTCAGAGTTTCACCGATTATGCAGGCCAGCCAAGAGTAACTTTAGGCTATAAAGCCTAGGTTGAAACTTTATAATACAGCTAGGCAAATGCTAGTTAACATGATAAACAACTAAAGCAGTCCACCCTTATGGAGTTATCATCTAAGCAGAGGGATAGAGGGGGATACCAGAACTCTATTGCACTGATTCTGGTTTGAAATAAATAAAAATGCTATTAAAACAATAAAAGGCAGCACTCATTATGAAGAATCCTAAATCTCGCTCACTAGACAAAATTGACTTAAAAATCTTACAAGCTTTACAAGAAAATGCGCGTATTTCTTACGTTGACCTAGCTAATAAAGTGGGGCTTTCAACGACACCCTGCTTAGAAAGAGTTAAGCGCCTAGAACGCAATGACATTATTAAAGGCTATAAAGCTATTCTTAACCCCCAGTATTTACGCGCCAAACTCTTGGTTTTTGTAGAAATAAGCTTAGAAACCCAAACGCCCCAAGTGTTTGAAGAATTTCGTAAAGCCGTTAATAAACTGCCACAAATACAAGAATGCCACCTAGTTTCTGGCCAGTTTGATTACATTCTAAAATGCCGTATTCCGGAAATGAGTGCCTACCGTCAGCTGTTGTGTGATGTAGTGCTTACCTTACCTGGAGTAAAAGAATCGAAAAGCTATGTGGTTATGGAAGAAGTAAAAGAAGATGTTTCTTTGCATATTCCTGAGTTTGACGAGCTAGAACAGGAGTACTAAATGCAGGCGATGAATGATCAGCAACTGCTGCGTTTTAGTCGGCAAATTTTGTTGCCTGAAGTGGATATTGCTGGGCAAGAAGGGCTATTAAACAGCAAGGTGTTGATTGTTGGTTTGGGTGGGCTAGGCTCACC
>JAAYGA010000114.1 GCA_012727935.1 Pseudomonadaceae bacterium
AGCACAGGACGGAAGAAGTTCATGGTGACTTCTCGCGCTTTTAACAGCTTAAGCGGTAAAGATTCTTCGTATTTACGCATTTGTATCATACACCGGGGAGCTAACATTTAGATTCGCAAAGGTTATTATTGTGGCAAGAAAAAATATGTCGCCGATTTTAACGACTTAACCTTAGTTTATAAAGCTTTAATCTGGCTGTTTGTATTTAACTTAGCATTTAGTTTTTATTAAAAAAACTGCTGACGATAATTTTGAGTTGTTAAACCGGTATTACGTTTAAAAAAACGTGAAAAATAAGCGGGGTCGCTAAAACCTAATTGGTAACAAATTTCACTACTAGAAAGGTTGGTAAAGGTTAATAAGCGTTTAGCTTCTTGTACTAGTCGGTCATGCACTATTTTTTTAGGTGATTGATCGGCAATACGCTGGCAAACCTGATGTAAGCGGCTTTCTGATATACCTAAAGAAGAGGCATAGGCGCTTAATTGCCAATGTTCTTTAAAGCACTCTTGAATAAGGTTAGAAAACTTGCGGAAGTATTGCAGATCATCGTTATTAATATGGCTGCTGACGAGTTTTTTAGTAGAAATACGGGTGATTTGAATTAACAATAGGCGTACTAGGGTTTGTAGGGTTAAATTTTTAGCTGGAAAATTGTGGCTCCACTCTCGCCCTATCGCTTCTAAGGTTTGTACTAATAGCGTCCAATGTGCGGCATCTTCTTTACTTAAGCCTTGATAATCCAAACAAAGCTCGTGGTTTAACTCGCTACCTAGCTGCTGCTGTAAACCATCTTTTAAAAGCTGCCAAACAAGGGACTGGTGCACCGTTAGTACATGCCCACAGGCTTCGGGTGCGGATAAAAAAGAATGGGGAACTGAAGGAGGCGTTAGAACTAGGGCGGGGCCGGTTAGATGATAAATTTTATCATCAATTTGAAAATGGATTTCACCGCGATCAAAATAGTGGATTTGTAAATATTGTGCGTGACGATGAACGGGCATATCACGGCCAAAAAATACTGCTAAATTTTCTAGAATATCGTAGTGAATGGGTGAGTCTGCATAGCGTTGGTCATAATCTTGCCCCAAAACTATGTTAGGAATCCACTCGTTTAAATCAACTTTACTCATGGCTAGCTACTCAAGTATAGAAGCCACTGGTTGTGGCAGAGCGAATTGCTTCGCCCTGCCGTTACAACTGGCTAGCTTAGTGTTTGCCTAGCGTTGGTACCTTGTGCGTACCGTGGGCTATACAAATGTTTTTGGTTTCCATGTAGAAATCAAAACTCCAATCACCACCATCACGGCCAATACCCGACATTTTAATGCCGCCAAAAGGTGAAGGTAGGTTACGGTTATTTTCTGAGTTAACCCAGAGCATACCCGACTGAACAGCACGCCCCA
This sequence comes from Pseudomonadaceae bacterium, assembly GCA_012727935.1. GTDB lineage: Bacteria > Pseudomonadota > Gammaproteobacteria > Pseudomonadales > Halomonadaceae > Marinospirillum. The sequence continues at coordinate 1,407 of JAAYGA010000114.1, forward strand.
TACGCATAGCACGACCGGTGTTTTCTGTCCAAATGTAGCCAGAAAGTCCGTAATCAGTGTCATTTGCTATAGCAATGGCTTCTTCTTCTGTATCAAAAGCAATGGCTGTTAATACAGGTCCAAAAATCTCTTCTTGTGCTATACGCATAGAGTTTTTAGCACAAGTAAATAAAGTTGGCTCTAGGTAGTTACCGGCTGCAGAAAAGTCACCCTTAGGTTCAGTAATACGCTTACCGCCTACTGCAATGGTAGCGCCATCTTCTTTAGCAATATCAAAATAGCTAAGTACTTTGTTGTAATGCTCAACGTGTACTAAAGGGCCCACTTCTGTTTCTGGGTCTAATGAGTGACCAACACGCAACTTACCTACACGTTCTTCTAGTGCAGCTAAGAACTTGTCTTTAATACCGCTTTGAATTAGTAAACGGCTAGATGAAGTGCAACGCTGGCCGTTTAGGCTGTAGATCATAAAGACTACAGCATCTAAGGCACGTTCAAAGTCAGCATCATCAAAGACGATAACGGGGTTTTTGCCGCCTAGTTCAAAATGCACACGCTTAAGGGTAGCCGCACCCTGACGCATAATGTGCGAACCTGTAGCACTTTCACCCACTAGCGCAACCGCTTTAATGGCTGGGTGTTCTGTTAAACGCTTACCTGCGTCTTCACCAAAACCGTTAACCATATTCCACACGCCCTTAGGCAACACTTCATCAGCAATTTCAGCCAAGATGTAGGCGCTGAGTGGCGTTAGTTCAGCAGGCTTGTGCACTACCGTACAGC
>JAAYGA010000115.1 GCA_012727935.1 Pseudomonadaceae bacterium
CCGCTTGTAAGGTCATAATATTAGAAATAACGCTAATCAGCTCGGCAACACTGCGCTGCATTTGGCTAAGATCAAAGGTGCTTTTTAGTTCGCCATTCACTTTAATGGTTACGCTTAGTGCATCGGGCTGAGCAATTTTATCTGCCGCTACAAGGCTTGGGCCAACCGGTGCACTGGTATCTAAACACTTACCTTTAATGTCTGGGCGGTAGTAGTTTTCTTCGGGTAAAGAATAGTCAGCAACCACTGTGTAACCACCAACAAAGCTTAGTGCTTCTTCTGGTTTAACACGGCAGGTTTCTTTACCTATAACTACACCCAAGCTTGCACCAACCACCATAGCTGGAACATCTTTACCATCAAAATCTTTTGCCCATTCCACTTCAGCAGCATCAACACTCCAAGTGTTGCGTGGCTTGTAATAAAGTACTGGCTGGGTGGGTGGTTTGTTGTAGGGGGCTTGGTTAAAAGTAGCATCCAAAGCCTTAAGCTGCGCCTTATCATTAAGAGCGACGCAGACCAGCTTACTGTTGACTAAAAGAGTTGCTGTCATAGTTAACCTTTACTGTTAGTAACCTGCTTGAGGTTTAGTTTCTGTCATAGGCACACCGTCTTTAAAACTTTGTGCCAGCTTGCGAGTTTCTTGCGCCAAAATCATGGTATCTACACCCACGCCAACAAAGTTAGCGCCTGCCTTAACGTAGCTGGCAGTTAGGCTAGGGTCTAAACATAAAAGACCGGCATATTTACCCGCGGCACGAATTTTATTCAACCCAGTATTAATGGCCTCAACTACCACAGGGTTGCCAGCATCGCCGATATAACCCATAGAAGCGGATAAGTCTGAAGGGCCAATAAAAACACCATCCACACCTTCGACTTCTAAAATGGCATCGAGGTTTTCTAAGGCGCTGGCGGTTTCTACTTGCACTAATAAACAAATTTCTGCATTGGCTTTTTTAAGGTAGCCAGGCACTTGGTTCCAACGTGCGGCACGCGCCAAAGACGTACCTAAACCACGAATACCTTCGGGTGGGTAACGAACTGCACTAACTAATTGCTTGGCTTGTTCGGCTGTTTCTACCATAGGCACTAATAGGGTTTGTGCGCCTATATCTAACAATTGCTTAATTAAGGCAGTATTGCCTTCAACGCAGCGCACTATAGGCGCTACATCATAAGGAGCCATGGCTTGTAGGTGCGACATAATCGTTCGCAGATCAAAAGGGCCATGCTCACCATCAATTAACAGCCAATCAAAACCTGCCACTGCAGCAATTTCTGCGGCGGAGTTATCGGGCAAACCCAACCAAAGACCATACTGAGGTTTACCTGTGGCTAGGCCTTGTTTAAAACGATTTTTAGGTAATTCCATTTTCTTGCCTCCTATTTTTTGCTAACTAGGTTAGAAGGTTATTCAAAGTTTACAAAGCTAGATAAAGTTAAGAGTCACGCCACCTAAAGAACCAAAGTCAGCATGAACGGTATCACCGGCTTTAACAGGTACGGGACGAATAAAAGAACCTGAAAGAATAATTTGGCCCGGCTCTAAAGAAATTCCGTGGGGTGCAAAACGCTTACAAACCCAGCAAATGCCTTTTAAGGGGTTGCCTAATACACCACCCGCTAAACCGGTTTCTTCAATTTGACCATTCAAATAGAGCATAGAACCTGCCCAACGTAGGTCGATATCGGTTGGTTTAATCGGACGGCCACCTAGCACTATGCCAGCATTTGCAGCGTTGTCGGCGATGGTGTCGTAAACCTTGCGGGTGTAACCTGTTTCTGGATCGGTGCGTAGGCAACGTGCAGCGATTAGCTCTAAAGAAGGAATCACATAATCGGTAGCATTGAGCACATCGAAGATGGTGACGTTTTCACCAAAAAGGGGCTTTTTCAGAACAAAAGCTAACTCTGCTTCAATGCGTGGATCTAAAAAATCGGAAGCTTTGATTGTAGCGCCGTCTTCAAACAGCATATCATCTAGCAATACGCCATAATCTGGCTCATCAATATTAGAAGACATTTGCATAGCGCGTGAAGTTAAACCGATTTTGTAGCCTATAACACTGCGACCATCAGCAACTTTACGATCGACCCATTGCTTTTGAACGGCATAAGCATCGTCCATACCCATTTCTGGGTAATCTAGGGTTAAAGCTGGAATTTGTTTGCGATTAACTTCAGCCTCATAAAGACGGTCTGCTGCGTTTTGAATCTGCTCTTTTGTTAACATGCCGGGAGCACCTTTGGTTGTTATGCGATTTATTAAGTTTATTATCCCAGTGC
>JAAYGA010000116.1 GCA_012727935.1 Pseudomonadaceae bacterium
GATGGTAACCAAGGCAGTCGCTTGCATTATGAGCCTAACAACCAAGGCGAATGGCAGGAACAGCCTGACTTTTCAGAACCGCCCTTAGCATTAGAAGGTATGGCCGACCGTTTTGACTTCTGGGAAGACGAGCCAGATTACTTCACTCAGCCCGGCAACCTGTTCCGCTTGTTAAGCCCAGCAGAACAACAGGTATTGTTTGAAAATACTGCACGCAATATGAATGGTGTACCTGAAAGCATTAAACTAAAGCACCTAGAACATTGCAGCAAAGCTGACCCTGCTTATGGTGAAGGTGTTGCTAAGGCTTTGGGATTGAAACTTTAGGAACAGAACTTACTAAATAAGTTTTACCTATAAAAAAGCCGCACCTAGGTGCGGCTTTTTCAACTAAAGGTAAAGGCTAAAAAAACTAGCCTTCTTCGCCGTAACGAATTTCACCAATTTCAAACTCCACATCGCCCCTAGGGGTTTTAATGTGGGCAACGTCGCCTTCTTCCTTACCAATAAGGCCACGCGCTATGGGCGAACTAAACGAGATTTTGCCAATTTTAACATCGGCTTCGTCTTCGCCAACTAGGGTATAGGTTACTTCTTCGTCAGTATCTAAGTTAAGCAAATCGACCGTTACACCAAACACTACCTTGCCAATCTTGGGCAGGGTGGTAACGTCAATTACTTGTGCGTTAGATAATTTGCCTTCAATTTCCTGAAGGCGGCCTTCAATAAAGCCCTGCTGTTCACGCGCCGCATGGTATTCAGCATTTTCTTTTAAATCACCATGCTCACGGGCTTCAGCAATAGCAGCAATCACTTTGGGGCGCTCTACGGTTTTAAGCTGGGTTAGCTCTTCCCGTAGGCTTTTTTCACCCGCTACTGTCATTGGACTTTTTTGCATAATTAAATTACTCCTTGATGCAGATCCTGCAAACGACGCACTTGTACATTCATACCGTATTCAAGTGCTTGGCACAGGGCAGCCGCTCCGGCTAGGGTGGTGCTGTAAGGCACTTTATGTTGTAACGCGGCACGACGTATACCAGCTGAATCTGCCGTGGCTTGACGACCTTCAGTAGTATTAACGATATAAGCTATCTCATCGTTTTTCACTTTATCGACTATGTGTGGACGGCCTTCGGCAACCTTGTTAACAATTCCTGCTTCATGGCCTGCCGCTTTCAATACGGCTGCTGTGCCGCTTGTCGCTATTAGCTTAAAGCCAAGCTTAACTAAAACAGCCGCTACTTCTGCGATGTAAGGTTTGTCTGCTTCACGCACCGAAAGGAAGGCTAGGCCACCGGCTTTAGGCATTTTTTCGCCAGCGCCAAGTTGTGACTTCATAAAGGCTTCGGCAAAAGTAGCACCGCTACCCATCACTTCACCGGTCGACTTCATTTCTGGGCCAAGAATGGGGTCAACGCCTTGGAATTTATTGAAAGGGAAGACTGCTTCTTTAACACTAAAGAAAGGTGGAATAATTTCCTTTTCAAAACCCTGTTCTTTTAAGCTGGTGCCAGCCATGCAACGGGCGGCTATTTGCGCTAAAGAAACACCGATGCACTTAGAAATAAACGGCACAGTGCGTGAAGCCCGTGGGTTAACTTCAATCACATAAATAGTGTCATCTTGGTAAGCCAACTGCACATTCATTAAGCCAACTACGCCTAGTTCACGCGCCATTTTAGCAATGACTACACGCATTCTGTCTTGCACTTCAGCAGACAAAGAATAGGGCGGTAGCGAACAGGCAGAGTCGCCTGAGTGAACACCGGCTTGTTCTATGTGCTGCATAATGCCGCCTATCACTACATCTTTACCGTCACACACCGCATCAACGTCAATTTCAATGGCAGCGTTTAAGAAGTGATCTAGCAATACTGGGCTGTCGTTAGAAACTTTAACCGCACTGGTTAAATAACGTTCTAGCTCTTCTGGGCCATAAACAATTTCCATTGCACGGCCACCCAAAACATAAGAAGGGCGAACCACCAGCGGATAACCAATGTTTTCAGCTTTGGCTAGGGCTTCATCAAAACTACGCACTGTCGCGTTAGGTGGCTGAATTAAGCCAAGCTTTTCAATCATCTGCTGGAAGCGTTCACGGTCTTCAGCACGGTCAATCGCATCAGGCGTAGTACCAATAATTGGCACACCAGCGGCTTCTAATTCACGCGCCAGCTTCAGTGGTGTTTGGCCACCAAACTGCACAATCACGCCTTTTGGCTGTTCTTTAAGTACAATTTCTAACACGTCTTCTAAGGTAACTGGCTCAAAATAGAGGCGGTCAGAAGTGTCGTAGTCGGTAGAAACGGTTTCAGGGTTACAGTTAACCATAATGGTTTCGTAAC
>JAAYGA010000117.1 GCA_012727935.1 Pseudomonadaceae bacterium
CGAAGCAGAAGTTGCAGCCCAGCGTGAAGCTGCGCAAACAGACCTAGTGCAGATTCAACAATGGATTGCACAGCTGGCTTAATGACTGCAAGGAGTTAAACATGGCAAAAGTAACAGAAGATCAGAAGCTTGCTAGATATGGCTTATTGTGCCGTGCATTACAAGCCCAACCTACGGCTGGAGATCCCATTCTTGCAATAGAAGAGCCAATTGCAGAGTTAAGTCGGCTCATCCAGCATGACTTACTTGCCTTAGCTCGTCAGGCTAGCCCAGATGATTTTGCTGAACTCTATTTAGAGTTTGAGCAAGAGCTAAAGCGCTTTCGAGAATTTGCTGCCTATTCAAACTTAGCCAGCAAAACAGTAGTCGCTTTTGGCGGCTCCTTTTCAGCCGGTAAATCCAGCCTAATTAACGCAGTAATGGGCAAAGCCTTAATGGTGGTTGAAGTTGATCCTACTACCGCCTTACCTGCCTATGTGTTAACTGGTGAAACCGATGCTATTTATGCGTTAAACCATCACGGCTTACGCATTCAGCTTACTGAAGATGAATTTGCTAGCCTTACCCACGATGAACAAATACTGTATGACAGCCAGGTATCACGCTCTCTAAGCACTGCTTTTGTAGTGCGTAAAGAGTTTCCTTGGCACAACCTAGCTTTTATAGACACGCCAGGTTATAGCGGACAAACGCATGGAGGCGGACGCACCGATGCCAGTATCGCCGCTGCACAACTCAACAGCGCCCACGCCCTAGTCTGGGTGGTGAATGCCAAGCAAGGTGTTATTCCAGAAACTGATATAGATTTCTTAGCCAAGCTAGACCCCAGCATCCCTCGTTTAATTGTGGTTAGCCGTGCTGACCAGCTTAACGAAAGCGACTTGCAAGCCATTGTTGAGCGTATTCGTATCACCTTAGCTGAGCGTAATCTTCCAGTACTGGATGTGCTCCCAGCAAGTGCTCATCCACGTCATAAAACCTTATTAGCACCCATTATTGAACACTTGGATAACTGGAACCAAAGCGCTCAACAGCAAACCTTTGCTAAGCGTTTTAAAAGCTTATTTGTGCGTTATCAGCGCGGCTTAGAAGCCGAACGCAACGCTATTCAATGGCGTGAAAACCGCCTTCAACGCTTACAGCTTCTAGCAGAAGCCGACTTACTAGAGTCGGTTGAAGAACTCGCTCAAGAAAGCGCAGAAAAGAAACAACGTCTAGAGGTTGTAAGTGCTGAACTGGCTGATTTACGCAGCAGCTTATTCACCACCTTAAAAAGGGTGGGCGACCAAGTGGGCATTGCCTTACCTGAGCCGCACGAAATGGAGTTATTAGAAGTTGGCCGTAGTAATTTCTTAGAACTGCTTGTAGTGCTGCGCCAAGAAAAAGGAACAGCCGAATTAGATTTACACCAAGCGCTTAGCCGGTTAAAGCAAGATCAATCAGCACAGCACCAAGCACTTTTATTGCGCCGCATGCCTCGCACCCGAGCAGAGCATTGGCTTGCTATTCAAATCGATAGCCCTGCCAGCTTACGACCTTTTTTATTACGTCGCCCGCTGAATACAACCGCATCGGCACTGCACAGTTTAGAAGCATAACTCAGCTCAACTTAGTTATTTATAACGGAATGAACCATGACAGTAAAAGAAAACCAAGCCAGCACCCAGAAACTTATTGATTTTTTAAGTGCCGCTGCAGATGCAGAACAAGTACGTCTGCAGCCCA
>JAAYGA010000118.1 GCA_012727935.1 Pseudomonadaceae bacterium
CGATTAAGCATCACATCACTGTCAACCTTGATGATGACCCTGAATACTACCGCTCACTCAGCTTGCGCTTGCAGGAGATTATTGAAAAAACCAACGGCAAGTGGGAACAACAGGTTGAGCTGCTGCTGGCGTTTTGTAACACCATCGAATCCGAGCGTGCGCAGACGGCCACTGATCTAGGCTTAACCGATACCGAATTGGCTTTCTACAATATCCTCATGGTTGAAGTCACTCGTCATAGCGGTGAAGAAACTGTCAGCGAAACCGTACACGATGAAATCAAAGCCACCAGTCAAGGTTTAGTCAGCATGTTTGACGAAGCCACGCAGATCGTTGATTTCTTTTCCAAAGGCGATGAGGTCAAGCGCATGAAGAAAGAGATCAAACGCGCTATTTTGGAATGCTCGTTTAGTGATGCTGCGTTAGTGAAAGTCGTGCAGGATCGCTTTATGGAATTAGCAGAGACACGCTTTGGTGTTAGATAACAAAACGGGTAACAACAGATAACAGATAACAGATAACGGGTAACAGCATGATAGTGGCTTCAAGTATTCCTGAGTATCGTGATGGCAACGGCTTTATTGCTGAAGTCATCCGCACTAGTCGCCGTAAATCGGCGGACATACGCGTGGAAGAAGGTGCTGTATCTATTGTTGTGCCGGTCAGTACCAGTATTGAAAAGATTGATCAGCTCTTGTTATCCAAGCGCTTATGGATCAAGGAGAAAATGGCCCTGCAACGCGACATGGCACAGGCCAGTAGTAAGCAGTTTGTCTCAGGTGAAGCCTTTCCGTATCTAGGGCGTAACTACCGACTTAAAGTTGAAACCGGTCCCTTTGCACCGGTGAAACTCCTGCAAGGACGTTTGCTTGTGCAAACGCTTGAAGGCAGCCAGCAACCACACATGATCCGTAATGCATTGGTGCGTTGGTACAAACATCAGGCCAGCTTAAAAATTCGTGAGAAGGCAAGACGCTACGCGCCTATCGTTGGTGTTGAGCCTACTGGTGTGAATATCAAAACCTTCAAATCCCGCTGGGGTAGCTGTACTGCCAAAGGCGAGTTGGAGTTTAACTGGCGAATAATGCTCGCCCCAAATCGTATGGTTGATTACGTGGTTATTCATGAGTTGTGCCATCTGATCCATCACGACCATTCGCCAGAGTTTTGGCGGGAAGTGATGAGGGTTATGCCGGATTATCAGTTGTGTCGGGAGTGGTTGAGGGATAATTCTGAGGGGTTGGTGGTGTAATAGGCATAGTTTACTAGGGCTAGCTATTGTCGCAGTCAGCAAGGTCTCCAAGAGATTTGGAAAAATCTAATTTTATAGGTGCAGGCATGCTAGAAGTTAAAGTACCACAAAATTTATCGTTGACTAATGCGCTGAGCTTTTGCAATCGGCTGTGGGAGCTAGAGCATTCAGAGGGATATAACTTTAATTTTATAAACTTAGGAAACATTGAGCCTTTTTCAATGGCTTATGTCGCTAATGAGATAAAAAGATTTCGTAACTCCAGGCCAGAAAGTAGGTTTGTCGCATCAAACCACGAAAGTAAAAGTTATGCCGCACACATGGGGTTTTTCAAAGCTTTTGGCCTCAACTACGGCAATGAGCCTGGAGAGGCAAGTGGAAGCAGCACTTACATACCCTTAACTATCCTTAGTGTCTCTAGCCTGAAAGAGGAGGCAGCAGAATCTTACAATCACGTAGGTAATATAATTGAAGACAAGTCTGAGGAAATAGCTAAGGTTTTAACTCGACATCAGTCTGGAGATTTAGTTGACACGTTAACTTTCTCTATACGTGAAATCATGAGAAATGTGGTTGAGCACTCAGGGTCTGAAATAATTGAATACTGCGCTCAATATTGGCCAACGAAAAATCTTGTTGAAGTAGCTATTCTTGATACAGGAAATGGAATCAAACAAGGACTGTCTTCAAACCCATATCTGACTATAAATGACGAAAGAGAAGCACTCCATCTAGCGCTGCTTCCAGGTGTCTCAGGAAAGATGTACAAAGGCGTTAAAAAACGAAAACATGATGAATGGCAAAATTCTGGATTTGGCCTTTACATGACAAGTAGGATTTGCAGAAACGGAGGAAGTTTTTTTGTTGCAAGCAATGACAAAAGTATTTTACTAGATAACAAAAAAAAGATTGATATGGAGTGCAATTACAAGGGAACAGCTTTAAGACTGCGTATCGATACTAGCAAAATTACAAGTTATTCTAAAATGCTAGAAAAATTTAGAAATGAGGGTTATGAGAATGCTAAAAATTTTTCGGGAAGTGATGCAATAGAGCCTTCTGTTGCATCAACAATGCTAGCTCGTGACTTTCAGGAATAGAATTGTATTAAATTATGAATATAATCCAATAAACGTTTGTTAGGTTTTGATACATTTATTTGTACTAGAAATTACAATTTGAAAGAGCTCTTTTATTCATACCTTATTTAACTTATTTGCCTTATTGATCATCATACTGCTGAAAGCCAGATAATAATTATTAAAACCAGGGTCCTCCAAGCTCTTTATTGAAATGACTAAACATGATGCTGTTTACAGGTAACCCGAACGAAGGCAGGGCCGGTTTTTTATTAACATAATAAGTAGGTGTGTTGCTGATTATGTTAATAGTACTTTTACCTAAATAAAACTTAGCTTTAAGGAAAAAACACCCTTTAAAAGCTAAGTAGTATAGAAGATTACACAAAAATAGGGTTTAATAAGCCTCAGGGCTCCTGTCCAAAAGCTTTAACTATGCAGTGCTACCTACTGCAAAAATCTGTTATGTTTTCCCATATGCTACTTTCGCGACTTAGCAAGTTGGCGACCTATCAATCATTACGGTTGACTCAGGCGTAAGGTAAAAGGCGGGAGAGGAGCCCTATCCTATTTTTAAACAGTGCTAGGCTAGGAGCCATTCTTGAAGCTAGTAAAATCAGACAAGAACCCCCTCCTAAAGCTCTCGACGTTAGACGACTTATGCTCCCTTCTAAGCGTGAAGAAGGGACAACTCCTATTTATCTGCTATAAGCGCTCTGATAAAGCCAAATACAGCTCATTTGATATGAAAAAAAAGAGCGGCGGAGTAAGAAAGATAGAAGTGCCCATAAAAGGGTTAGGACTAATTCAGAAAAGACTCTCTGTATTATTATCCGAACTTATAACTTTTAAGCCCTGCGTCAAGGGTTTTGTTAAGGGTGAAAGCATATGCAGCAATGCCTCGCTACATAAAAAGTCTAAATTGGTCCTAAATATAGACGTTCAAGACTTTTTCGGCTCAATTAACTTTGGCCGTGTCCGTGCAACTTTTATGGCGAAGCCATTTGAAATGTCAAATGAAGTGGCAACAGTGGTGGCTCAGATATGCACATTTGAGAACCACTTACCCCAAGGAGCACCCACCTCTCCGGTTGTTGCAAATATTATTGCGAGTATGCTTGACAATAGAGTTTTACGTTTAGCCCAGAAGTACCGCCTAAAATACTCCCGATATGCTGACGATATAACGCTTTCCTCTCCTAGAAAGTTTCCACCGGAGGTAGCTGCAACGGTTGAGGGGCGCACAGTTCTGGGCGAAGAATTAAAGACGATTTTTGAAAAAGCTCGCTTTGTAATAAACCCAAATAAAACACGACTACAAGCTGCAAATAGTCGACAAGAAGTAACAGGGCTTATAGTGAACAAAAAGCTTAACATTCCGAAAGAATACAAGCACAAACTAAGAGCAGCTATTAAACACTGGATATCTGACCCCGTAGAAGCTGAAAGAAAATTCTACGTAGACATTAAAGGTGAGCTCTCTGAGGAGTTTGTGTCACAGGGGGGAGAGCGCCTTAAAAATAATATATACGGACGCCTTTCTTTTATGTCAATGGTTAAGGGTATTGATGACCCAACTTATATAAAGCTGGCACTTAAAATGGCCGAGAACGATAACCAGCCGCCAAAATTCATTAAGACAATAAAGAGCGAACATAATATGTATGATGTGTTTTTGTGTCACGCTGCAGAGGATAAAGAAACCATTGTTCGACCCCTGTATGACGAGCTTAAGAAACTCAACCTAAATGTCTTTCTTGATTCCGAAGAAATACACTGGGGCGACTCGTTGATTGACATTATCAACCGCGCACTGCACAAATCAAAATACGTTATTGCCGTAATGTCAGAGAACTCCGTAGAAAAGAAATGGCCTCAGAAAGAGATCAATGCAGTCCTAAGCAACGAAATCAAACACGACAAAAGTAAGCTGCTCCCTCTTATTCACGGCAACGCCGAAGAAATTCTGGGTACAAATTTCCTAATGAGCGACAAGCTCTATAAAGAATGGGAAAATAATCCGGAAGAAATTGCTCAAGCTGTTTTGAAATTACTTCAGAAGGCTGGTTAGCCCCCTTGTAGAATCTAGGCTGTGGTCAATGCATGTCGGGTATTAAAGAGTTTCACTCTCCTGCAGTTGGCAGTCCTCAAGATTTAAGCGTGTATCAACTTCAAGGTTAAGGTTATTCGCAATGTATGCCTGTATGGCTTGGGTCTGCCGCAGCAGGCTCTTACCCTCCTTTTGGGCGTCAGACGAAAGCTTGTGTAGGGATAGGCATAAGACGTTGCTAAACTCAATCCGAACTCAGCTAGATTTCTTGACGAATCGCTTCCTGCGAGGTGCTTTCCCATGGCTTTTCAACCCTTCAAATCTAATACTACTGACTTGATTAACTAGCAAGCTCAGCCCGTCCAGCATGGGCATCATAAATTGGTTATAATTCATGCGTTTTTCAGCAATGGCCTCAAGTTGTGATTCCCAGTGCGCGGTCATATCCGGTCGTGCCATCATGTCTGGTAATGACAAGATCAAACTACGGCCCACTGCCGTTGCATGGATTTCTTTGCCCTGTTTTATCAGGAAGTTACGCTTAAACAGCAACTCAATAATGCCTGCGCGCGTGGCCTCTGTGCCTAAGCCGTCGGTGTCCCTAAGTACTTTTTTGATTTCAGGGTCGGCGACATAGCGCGCGATGCCGGTCATGGCGGCCAGTAAGCTTGCATCAGTGAAGTGTTTAGGTGGGCTGGTTTGCTTTTCATCCAGACGGCCATCAGTGCAAAGCACGCCTTCGCCTTTGACTACGTTGGGTAGTTGTATTGCAGAGAACTCTGCGTCTTCAGCATCTGCCTTGCGTTCGGGTAGTAGCTCTTTCCAGCCCTTGTGGACGACTTCCTTTTGCCGACTGATAAATAAGCCGCCAGCAACTTCGCTATCAATTTGCTTCTCTTGGTAGGTAAAGGGCGGGTAAAACTGCATCAGATATTGTCGAGCGACTAACTCATAAATTTTTTGCTCGTCGGCAGCTAAGCGACTGGCATCAATTTCACGACTCGTCGGGATAATCGCGTGGTGAGCACCAACTTTAGCGTCATCCCAAGCTTTAGATTTTATGGATAAGTCAGCGTGCTGCACTGCTTTATCGAGAGCAGGGCTGGTTTTTGCAATGGCCTGAGTAACAGAGCCCTTTTCGTTATAGTGACCTGTAGGTAAGTAGCGGCAGTCTGAGCGTGGGTAGGTAATCAGCTTGTGTGTTTCATAGAGCTTCTGGCAAATATCTAAGGTTTTTTGTGCGTTGAAATTAAAGCGTTTCGATGCGTCGATTTGTAATGAGGATAAGTTATAGGGCAGAGGTGCCGCTTGCTTCTTCACGCTTTCATTGACGGCAAGCACGTGTCCGGTCTGGTGAGTCACTTTTCGTAATACGGTTTCGGCTAACTTTTTTAATAATACGCGGCCATCTTCATCCATATACGCTTCGCAGGCTGCACTGGGCTTCCACTTAGCTGAGTAGGTTTGGTTGTTGCTTGTTTGCAGGTCAATAAAAACCTCATAAAAAGGCTTACTGACAAAACGCTCAATCTCGATATCGCGATGCACTACCAGGCCGAGTATGGGGGTTTGTACTCGACCGACTGA
>JAAYGA010000119.1 GCA_012727935.1 Pseudomonadaceae bacterium
CATGGCTTTCAGTAATATGCTGGCCAGTAGCAACAAGGCCAAGTTTATTTAGTTGGCAAAAGCTGGAAAGGTTAGGGCTAGAAAAGGTAAGATTGTTCATGTCGGGGGACTTAGTTTTTGTTTGTGTAGGAACTTACATTCTCTAAGAAACCCGACTCCTTTTCTAGTTAGTCAGATTTTATCTACACCCTTAAATGCGAAGAGCCAGAAAAGTAATATTTATTAGCAGCTAACACCTTGTTTTAATAACAAAAAAAACCCTACCACCATAAAGGTAGTAGGGCTTAATTTATGAAACAGTTATAACGGTAAATAATAACTGTAAGAATAACCAATATTGGCGTTAGACTGGCGTTAGAACAGTGGGCAAACACCCATTAATTGCTGCCCATTACCCAGTAGGTGTTCAAAAGCTTGGGCAATGGCTAATAACTTAGTTTCTTGCCCACCAGCAGCAGTTAACTGCATACCAACAGGCATTCCCAAATTATCTAAACCAACGGGCATACTCAGCGCACATAACCCCATTAAATTAGCAATGCTTGGGTTGCGTAGCGCCAGCATATTTGCACGGCGATAGTCCTCTAAAGCGGCAATTTCAGTTAGCTTGGGTGGACTAATCGGAATTGTGGGGTGTAGCCAAATATCCACCTGTTCAAACAATACAGCCGCCTGTTGCGTTGCTTGCTCTACTAACGCCTTACGACGTAAATATTCCAAAGCTGTAATAGCACCACCATCTTGCACACGCATTTTTACAACAGGGTCTAGCTCTTCCAATTTTTCTGGCAGACGCGAGCTTAAAAAATAGGCCAACTCAGGCACACTTAAACCGCCCTGTTGAAAATCGGCAAACAGTTCTGCACACAAGGGTACTTGAATAGGAATAAGCTGCGCGCCAGCCTGTTCTAAACGGCGCATAGTCACTTTCACTAGCGCAATAACACTCTTGTCTGCGTCTTCCCAAAAAAAGTTTTCTGGAATACCAATACGCACCCCTCGACAATCGTTTAATTTGGGAATTACTAGCGGCTGCTTATGCAACTGTTTTTCGATAGCCGCATAGGCATAGCACAAATCTTCAAGGGTATTTGCTAACACCCCAGGGGTATCTAAACTGGCTGATAAGGGAACAATTTGATTTGTTGGCCAATGACCAACGGTTGTTTTCAAGCCTACCTTGCCAGTAACTGATGCAGGAATACGCACCGAACCAGCAGTGTCTGTACCCAAAGCCAACAGCGCCGACCCTTGACACAAAGACACACCCGCACCAGAACTAGAACCGCCAGGAATGCGATGATGGTGTACATCCCAAGGGTTTCTTGGTGTTCCCCAGTGGGCGTTTACCCCAATACCACCCAAGGCAAACTCTACGGTATGCGTCTTGCCAGTAATTAATGCTAACTGCGACCTTAACGCCTGAACTAATTCACCAGGCTGCTGCCATTCTGCACCCAAGGCTGATTTAGAACCGGCATAAGTAGGCAGATTGGGCAGAGCAAACATATCTTTTACCGATATTGGCACACCCATGAGTGGACCAAAATCATAGCCCTGCTTAAGCAGTTGATCGACTTGCTTTGCTGCTATGAGTGCAGTATCACCCGCCCATGTTTTATAGGCATTTAGGTGAAACTCACTGGCTGCATAAGCCTCAAAACAACCTTCCATTAAGGCTTGAGCAGATAAGTCACCATTTCTAAGTTCGGCGGCTAAGGTTGCTAAAGGTTTATTCATGTTTGCCATTGCCCATCCCCATCTAAAATATGCCGTTACACCTTGCTTACAACAAGGCATATAGCACGACTTACAAAAAATGGCTTACAAAACAATAAAGCGTTCTTCATCGGCCATAAATTCTTTTACTGAAAACTCACCTTGGTGTGAACCAAAAGGCATTTGTGCGCGTAACTTCCAACTAGCTGGAACTTTCCATTCTGCGGCCACAGCTGCATCAGGTAAAGGGTTGTAATGCTGTAAACTTGCGCCAATGTTTGCCGCAGCCAAAGCTGTCCAAACTGCAAATTGGGCAATACCCGTTGAGTGTTCCGACCAAATTGGGAAGTTGTCGGCATAGGCCGCAAAGTTTTCTTGCAAACCTTTTACAACGTCTTGATCTTCATAAAATAAAACAGTACCTGCGCCTGCTGCAAAGCTGTTAATTTTCGCTTCTGTTGGAGCAAAGTTTTCAGCAGGAACAATTTTCTGTAGTTCGTTTTTAACAATATCCCAAAACTTCTGGTGTTGTGTGCCGTGTAAAATAACCGCACGAGAACTTTGTGAATTAAATGCTGAAGGCGCTTGGCGTATGGCTTCTTTAATTAGCTCGGTTACTTCTTGCGCTGCTAGGGGTAGGTCTTTACCTAGAGCATACTGACTACGACGCTTTGTTATTATTTCTAAATATTGCTTACTCATTCTATAAACTCCAGTTTTGTTTCAAAAATTAGTTTTCATTGTTTAACGATGGCAAACTTGGTTAGCTTGCATCCACTAGCACTAGCTCAGCATCTTCCAAAGCCCTAATAATAATTGTTTCTTCTTGGTGAATTGCCGCACCATCGCGTGCATTTAATAGCAACCCATTAACCTCTACTTTTCCTTTAGCTGGCACTAAATACCCATAACGCTCAATATTAGCAAAACTGTATTTTAGCTGCTCACCGGCTTTTAAAGTGGCACCCAATACTCGCGCATCGGTACGAATAGGTAAGGCTTCAGTGTCTTCAGAAAAACCACTGGCTAAAACAATAAAGCGGCCTGAACGTTCATCTTTAGGAAAAGGACGAGCACCCCAAGAAGGCGCACTTGGCTTTTGGTTGGATTCTATCCAAATTTGGAAAATATGTGTTTCTACGGCTTCTAAATTGTATTCAGAATGCACAATGCCACTACCAGCACTCATTACCTGCACATCGCCAGCTTGGGTGCGGCCTTTGTTACCTAGGCTGTCTTCGTGGGTAATAGCACCTTCCCTAACATAGGTAATAATTTCCATATCTTTATGTGGGTGTGAAGGAAAGCCTGTATTGGGCTGAATAATATCGTCATTCCAAACTCGCAGGGAACCCCAGCCCATGCGCTTTGCATCATAGTAGCTGGCAAACGAAAAGTGGTGATTAGCATTTAGCCAACCATGGTTTGCGTTACCTAAGCTTGCAAATGAACGCTGTTCAATCATAGGATTCCCCTTTAACTTGATGTTATTTAACATGAATTCAGTATAGTGTTTTAACTATTTTTATAGAATCCCTAAAATGGAATAGCAGCCTTTCCAATATTAGTTACTTGCTTAATTTATCGGGCGGTAGCAAGGTTGATAACCCAAGGAAAAATTCGCTCGCACTGTCAGTACAAACTCGACAAGTTGCCTTTGTCAAAACGTGATTGGATTTGTCCTAACTGCCAAGTCCACCATGACCGTGATCTCAATGCCAGCATCAATATACGCCAATAGGCGTTAGCTGATTTAGCAGGGCTTGATGATGGAAGTAAGTCAACGGTTTAATTTACTAAGAGTGCATAAATGCAGCGTTTACCAGACTTTGAAGCTTGGGCGATTTTTGCCACCATTGCCAAAGAAGGTTCTTTTGCCAAAGCAGCAAAAGTTTTAAGCCTATCACAAGCAACCGTCTCTAAAGCCATGACTCGCCTAGAAGCTCGCACCCAAACCACACTTTTCCACCGCACTTCACGGGGCATTTCTTTGACAGAAAGTGGCTATGGAGTATTAGAAGGCGCTAATGACTTACTGAATAGGGGTGAAGAAGTTGAAGCTGAAATTAAAGAGCAATCAGAAAGTTTACGTGGGTTAATTCGTGTTTCATCGCCTATGTCGTTTGGTTTAAGTAACCTAGCACCTTTGCTGCCCAATTTCCTTGACAAGCACCCAGACATAGAAGTTGATATTCAGTTTAACGATCAGCAAGTTGACTTAGTTACAGGCCGCTTTGACTTTTCTTTACGCATTGCTAACTTAGTCGATTCCAGCTTGCTAGCAAGGCATTTATGCCCTATTCGCATTCTTCTTGTTGGTTCACCGGCTTATTTTTCTAAACATGGCACACCCAAACACCCAAGTGATTTGGCCGATCATAAAGCCCTCCTCTATGCCTATGATGACTATGGAACCAACTGGCGTTTTCATCACGAAAAAGAGGGTGAGTTTGCCCAAGCTTTGCCACCCAGCAGGCTAAGAGTAAACAATGGCGACGCTTTACAACCTGCGTTAAAACAAGGCCTAGGCTTAGCCTTACAGCCCGACTTTTTAGTATGGGAAGCGTTGCAAAGTGGTGAGCTAGTTCAAGTGATGCCCGATTGGAAGGTTGCGCCTATTGCCTTGTATATTATTACACCACCTGGACGACTTCGCCCAGCGCGAGTAAAGGCATTAATTGAATATTTGGTTAAACACCTAAGTTCTGCACCTTGGAAAGAATTAGAGTTTTGAAAGAATTAGAGTTTTGAAAGAATTAGAGTTTTGAAGCTTTTTACCTTTTTTTCTACGCAGTAAAGGCGCTTTCCCCTGACCTTTTAATCCATCAAATTGAAGCCCTTCTACTTGGTTAATTAATAATGACAAACCATCTAACATTGGCAGCATAAACTGGTTGTAATTAATCTTTTTTTCAGCAATTGCTTCTAGCTGGGCTTCCCAATGTGCTGTCATATCTGGCAAAGCCATTTCTGCTGGCAAGGACAAAATTAAACTTCGCCCTACTTTTGTAGCATGAATTTCTTTGCCTTGTTTAGTTAAAAAACCTCGCTTAAACAGCAGTTCAATAATGCCTGCACGGGTGGCTTCGGTGCCTAAACCATCGGTTTCACGCAGCACTTTTTTAATTTCAGGATTTGAAACGTAACGGGCGATACCCGTCATGGCTGCTAATAGGGTGGCATCGGTAAAATGCTTAGCTGGGCTGGTCTGTTTTTCATCTAGCCGACCAGCCGTACAAATAACGGCCTCACCTTTAACTACTTTAGGTAACTTTATAGCAGTAAATTCTGGGTCTTCATTACCCTTTTTTCGTTCTGGCAACAAAACTTTCCAGCCTTGATGAGCCACTTCTTTTTGGCGGCTAATAAAAAGCCCACCACCCACCTCAGTATCAATTTGCTTCTCGTGGTAAATAAAAAATGGGTAAAACTGCATTAAATATTGCCTAGCAATCAGCGTATATACCTTGTGTTCATCGGCAGATAAACGGCTAGCTGCCATGCCTCGACTAGTAGGAATAATCGCATGGTGTGCGCCAACTTTGGTATCGTCCCAAGCTTTAGATTGCAAAGATAAGTCGGCCTGCTGTACAGCCAAACCCAGTGTTTCACTTGTTAACGCTATGGCTTGGGTAACAAAAGACCTAGCACTATAATGGCCCTTAGGTAAATAGCGGCAATCTGAACGTGGATAAGTAATAAGCTTGTGAGTTTCATAAAGCTGTTGGCAAATATCTAGGGTTTTTTGTGCATTAAAATTAAACTGCTTAGCAGCGTCTATTTGCAAAGATGACAAACTATAGGGCAGAGGTGCTGCCTGCTTTTTAATGCTTTCAGTTACTGCAATAATCTGCCCGTTATGGCCTATTACTTTTTTAAGTACCGTTTCGGCCAGTTTTTTAAATAACACTCGCCCAGCTTCATCCATGTAAGGTTCACAGGCTGTGCTTGGCTGCCACTTGGCTGAATAGGTTTGATTTTGCTTTGTTTGAAGATCAATAAAAACCTCATAAAAAGGCTGAGTAATAAAGTTTTCTATTTCAACATCACGGTGTACAACCAAGCCTAATAAAGGTGTTTGCACACGACCAACCGACAACACACCTTGATAACCCGAAGCCTGCCCCTGCAAAGTACACAGGCGTGTCATGTTAATACCATACAACCAATCAGCACGCGCTCTAGCTAAGGCAGAAGTTGCTAGGGGAATAAAATCAACATTAGGTCGCATGTTTTTTAATGATTGTTTTATAGCTTCGGGGTTCATGTCATTAATTAAACACCTTTTAGCTGCCAAGCGTTTTGCTTTAGAAACACCACAATAGTTAATAATTTCATCAATAATGACTTGGCCAGCCCTGTCTGGGTCGCCCATATTAACGAGCACCTTGGCCTGATTAACCAGTTTTTTTACCACATTAAACTGTTTTCTTGTTGCTGGCTTAACTGCATAAAGCCATTCACTAGGCACAAGTGGTAAGTGTTCTTTACGCCATTTTTTATAATCTGGGTTATAAGCTTCAGGTTCAGCCTGTTCTAATAAATGGCCTATACACCAAGTCACCACATCACCATTGGCAAGCTTAATAAAACCATCACCTTTTTGGTGTGGCTTAGGTAAAACTTCAGCAACGGCTCTGCCTACACTGGGTTTTTCAGCTAAGTATAAGATCATTGAATTTTCTCAATATTAAAATTATGCAGCCCAATAACCACCTCTTTTATTAAATTTTGTTATCATGCTCGCCCTATCATAGAGGCTAGGCATACAGTGAAACAATTAATTGATTTTATTCCAATTTTATTATTCTTTATCGTTTTCAAAATTGAACCAAGAACAATAGAAATTTTAGGCCAAAGCTGGGTGTTGGGTGGCATTTTCAGTGCAACTGCCATGCTAATTATTAGCTCATTAATAGTTTATGGCGCATTTTTCATTCTGCAAAAACGCTTAGAAAAAAGGCAATGGCTAACGCTGCTTGGCTGTCTTTTCTTTGGTGGCTTAACACTGGCCTTTCAAAGTGAAACCTTCTTAAAACTGAAATCACCAGTAGTTAACTGGCTGTTTGCATTGGGCTTTGCTGCCAGCCACTTTATTGGTAAACAGCCTTTAATTCAGCGCATGATGGGGCAAACTCTTAGTTTACCTAACAACCTTTGGGTTAAACTTAACATTGCTTGGGTTATTTTCTTTATTATTTCTGGGGCAGCCAACCTGTTTGTAGCCTTTACTTTCCATGACATTTGGGTCGACTTTAAAGTCTTTGGCAGCCTTGCCATGACACTGGTGTTTTTAATTGGTCAGGGTGTCTTTATAGCAGGTTATAATCAAGCCAACCCTAAAACCTAGCGGCGGCTAACCTTATAAAATTTCTGGTATCACCCTTTGTATAACACAAGGCAAGCAGCTAGCAAGGCCAAGGTTTAAGATACATGAAATTCATTGACCAGTTCATGCAGCTGTTCTGAAACCCCCAGCATTTCTTCACTAATTTGGCTAATCTCGCGCACCGATTGGGCATTTAAACTGGTGCTATTGGTTATGTCATGCAAGGCCGCAACAACTTGGTTGCTGGCTATTTTTTGCTGCTGAGTAGAAAGCGATATTTGCTTGGCAGCATTGCTAGTTTTGCTTGCTGCATCAACTAACACGTTAAGTTCATGCGTAGTTTCTGAACTTAACTGCATCCCTTTTTGTATTAAAGTTACCCCTTTTTCAGAAGTAATAACCAAGCGGCTAATCGAATCTTGTATTTCTTGAATGCGCTCTTCAATTTCAAAAGTAGAATCGGTAACCCTATCGGCTAAATGGCGAATTTCGCTAGCAACAACTGAAAAACGTTTACCCGATTCACCAGCACTAGAAGCTTCCAAAGCAGCATTAAAGGCAATTAACTTCGTTTGATCTGCTAAGTTATTAATTAAATCCATTACCTTACTAATGGCTTTAGATTGATGACCTAGCTGTAAAATTTCTTGCAAGCTTGCGCTGCTGTCTTGGTTAATATCAGCCATACTGGCTTGTAAATTCTGCATGGCATCGGCACCTTTTTTACTACTATCAAAGGTTTGGTTAGCAACCCCAACCACCACATGGGAATAATCGGCTATCTGAGTTGATGAGGCAGACAACTCTTCCATTGTTGAAGTAATTTCAACCACAGACGAAGACATCTGCTCAACTGCCAGCACCATAGATTGGCCTAAAACATCTTGTGAGTTTTTAGAACAACGCGTTAAACCAGCAG
>JAAYGA010000120.1 GCA_012727935.1 Pseudomonadaceae bacterium
AACCATCAATGCTTTGTATGGTGGTTTTAGTATGGTAGTCCACAAGCCATAAGGCTACGTTGTGTAACTCTGCAAGATGCAGAGGAAACTGGTAATTACGACCAAACTTTTCCAGTAAAGCGTCTCGGTTGGTGTTAAAGCGCTTGCCGATAAAGAGGATGTTCATTTTTTTCATGGCTGAATACCCAGCCTCCACCAATAGGTCTCAAGCACTTCCATTACGCACCTTCCTGCCAACTTAATAAAGCCCTGATAGCAGTAACTATCAAGACGCTTCTGCAATACCCTTTACTACTGGAGATACTGAGTCTGTAATTGTTCAGCTGGTTAAGAATTAATTTTAACCAGTTGTGACTCAATTGCTTAATCCTGTAAATCCTTACATGGGTTAACTGTCAATAAACTCTCCACTATGGTCACTGATGGCTGCTGTGCGTCTGTAAGCGTGCTTGCAGCCTCAAGCTCTTGGTATTTCTTACTCTTGATGTAGTCTTCGACTGTACCTCGAATTTCACCTTCCATGATTGCATTACCACCTAAACCATCACTACGCTCGGTAGCCTGCCGCATAATAATTGTAGGTACACCTATAGCTGCCAACTCTTCTTGGTTTGAGCCACCATCAGTCAGTACACAGGCCGACTCCGCTGCTAGCTTAAGAAATGCGCTGTACCCCAGTCGTGGGATTAATTCGATATTATTTGTTTGCTCTAGTTTTTCGTATAGCCCTGTCTTTTTTAGACGCTTCCTCGTAGCTGGGTGTAAAACAAATTTTATACGATGATTGATAGCTACATTTTGTAGTAGTTTGACGAGATCGTTCAGCCTTTTTTTCTCGTAAATATTCTGGAATCTATGTAATGAAGCGACTAAATAAGGTATGGAATCATTAACTACGCTTCGAGAAACTCCACTGAGACGGATAGCATCGAGAATAGTATTGCCACCTGTATTGATGGCTGTACAGCGTGGATAGTTCTTCTGTATGTGTTGCAGAGTCTCTTCATTCGGACACATAGCCATATGGCTCAAGCGAAATACAATGCGTCTGGCAATTTCCTCAGGAAAGGGATCAAATAGTTTTTTTGAGGTTAGGCCGCTTTCCAAATGCACGACCCGTGCACCAACCCTTTTGCCTGCAATGGCGCCTAGCACTGTCGAAAGGGTGTCGCCATGTACTAAAACATCCATATATTGAGGCGTGACAGGTAAGGCTTTTAGTTTTTTAACTATCCCTCTATACGCTTTGGGAAGCCATACAAATAGAGAAAATATCGTAGAGCGTTCTTTAGCTGGCAACGCTGCTACCTGGGGTGAACGAACACCAAACTCATCCAGCAGGTCTTGCATTGTTTCTTGATGTTGGCCTGTCATTAGCAAGGTGCACCCAAGCGCTCTTTTTTCACACTCTACGATTATCGGTGCAACCTTGATTAGCTGAGCTCTGGTGCCTATGACAAATACGAAATGTCTGTTGTTAGTCATGTAGTTTAATTCCATTTACCATATGGTTGTAGCTCATCTGCTCCATACCACCCACTAATGGCGGCAGGTTGCGGGTGATAATTAAAATGCGTTTTTTATTCATTAAAAACAACTTTTTTTGCATAAATAAAGTTAAATGCTAATGCTAACAGCGAGCCTATAAAAAAAGCTACAGCAACCCCGAACGGCGTATTTGATAAAAAATATAACGAAATTTCAAAAGTGGTGAGATTTATAGCAACTCCTTGCGTCTGCCCAAATACATACTTCCAATATCCATTATTTGTGCTTTTAAAAGTAAGTTTCTTATTTAGGAAATATGTGGCGTTCACTGCAATAAAAAAGCTACAAATACGAGCAATGTGTAGGTTTAATAGTTCAAGTAAAGCAACAAAAGCAATTGCATCAATAAGGAACCCTACTGCCCCTGCAAAGCCAAAGATTATAAACTGCTTCATAATTAGTTTTTGAATGCTAAGAAAGCCAACTTTTTCATTTCTTGTCTGGCTTTACTGATGCTACTAAGCGTCACACCTGTAAATGCGGTAAAAAAGCTAATAATCATCAAGCCAGTTGCCAAAATAGCTGATGGGAAGCGGGGGACTAATCCTGTTTGGAAATACTCTAAAATAACGGGAACGCCAATTGTTAAGCTTAAAGAGAAAAACATAAGCGCTGCTATCCCGTAAACAACTTTTGGCTCATAGTCTTTATAAAGCGTCAAAATGGTTACTAGAATTTTTCTACCATCACTCCAAGTATTAAGTTTGCTTTCTGTCCCTTCTGTTCGCGGTAAATACTCAATTGGATAATCTAAAATTTTAGCTCCGACTTCCACGGCATGAATAGTCATTGCTGTTTCTACTTCAAAGCCTTTTGAAAATAAAGGGATCGTTTTTACAAAACGACCAGACATTACCCGATAGCCGCTAAGTAAGTCAGTTATGTGAGAGCCAAAGAGTCGATTTACAGTATGTGTTAGCAACTGATTTCCAAAGTAATGACCACGCCTGCTACTGCTGTTGTGATACGTGTTTTTTCTGCATCCTATAACTAAATCTGCATTATTTTTTAATAAAGCATCAATCATGCCCTTAGCTTCATTAGCAGGATATGTGCCATCACCATCAGCTAGAACATAGATATCTGCTTGAATATCCCTAAAAATCGCTTGGACTACATAACCTTTGCCCTTGTTTGGTACGCAGTGGACAATAGCACCAGCTTCTTTCGCTACTGCGGCAGTGTTATCTGTTGAAAGGTTATCAAAAACGTGGACCTCACAGTGCGGTATGCTTGTTCTAAAGTCATTTATAACTGATTGGATCGCTTTTTCTTCGTTATAGCAAGGAAGAACTATGCAGATCTTTTTGTTGTCCATTCTATTGCTCGCTTTATTGTATAAACACAAATAATCAGGGCACATACTTTAAAGGGTATGCCGTATCTTGGAAACGGTGCCACAATAATGTGGATCAAAATGGCGTATAAAAATATACTCGCTGCCATAAATATAAAAGGATTAGTGTTTAACTGCTGCTTCCACATACGATAAAAAATGACAGCTAAGCCTGCAAATGACAGCAACATCCAAAAAACGTGTATTGTTTTATTTACGCTGTGAGTAAAGTATGCAATGCCATCTTCGTAATAATATGGAGATGCTAACGTTGGATAAATAAATACATCACCTTGACCTGCTATAATATCCCATTGCCATAAGAACATTTGTTTGCCTGCTAAATACCATTGCAAGTATTCTGCTGGTGAATTTATAGCCTTGTTGTAAATAATTCCAAGAGTATGACTAACGCCTTGGTAAACCTCAGAGGCCAAAGGATCAAAACGGTACGGGAATCCAAAGGTTGAGGGGTCGTTGTTGTACATAAACATGGGGAAACTACCATGGTATAGTCCATTAATCATTAGCGTTGAATCAGACCATTCACCAAGCGCCATCATGTTTCTAATTCCCCATAATAGGCTGGGTAGTAATGCAACCAAAACGCATAAAATTACCTGGTAGTTGGCCTTTCTTTCCCAGACAAAGAGCATTACAAGATAAAAGAGAGCAAAGTATTGAAAGCTTGGTCTAACTAAGGTGGTTATTCCAATAAGCACACCTAACACCAAGTAAACATACAGATTTTGTTTGTTTGTTCTCACTTTGCTTAATAATGCGGAGAAAACCAAAATCATGGTGATTAATGATAAAAACAATGATTCCGTAAGAAAATAGGTGTTAACCGTAATAAAGTGTGGAAACGTCCATAATAATAGGGAGACAAAAAAA
Organism: Pseudomonadaceae bacterium; assembly: GCA_012727935.1. Lineage (GTDB taxonomy): Bacteria > Pseudomonadota > Gammaproteobacteria > Pseudomonadales > Halomonadaceae > Marinospirillum. Next base: position 3,779 of record JAAYGA010000120.1, read on the forward strand.
GTATATATTCCTCCCAGCGTTTGATATAGCACAATAGTTAAAAGCAGGAATGCCAAACACTGGATAATTGTTTGAGCAGTTAATACCTTGGCAACAAAACGTTCTGCATTAGCGTCATAGAAAAAATATGCAAAAAATGGGTAGCCAGGTTCGCGCAAGGCATCGGGCGTAGGTGAGCTAGCAGCTTTTCTGGAATATGTTTGGTGTTCGACCATGTTTTTTGTGTAATGAAAATAATCATGCGCATCAGCACGAATAGGGGAGTCTATTACCGTATTTTCTAATACATGTATCCGAAGAAATACTCCTAATATAATAACTATACCAATCAGTAGCAGCCAAATATGTTGATTAATATGTGGTTTTATCATCTTTTGATTATGCATGATTTCTTTAAGTCCTTACGCTTTTTATTCACTGCTTTTTGCATTTATCGTTGCTTTGCCTAACGCTGTTACTCGGTATTTTTGCAGGCGGCTACTAGATTTGTCGGGAATGGTCATTTTTATTAAACCTGCTTTAATGGTTTGGCTTTCCATAAACATAGTTACGCCCCCACCACATTCTCTTGCTGTGGCAGCCGTCCGCGTGTGTCCACTATAAGCTGGCTGTGTTTGAGTAGCAGATCGTAATCGTAGGCGTCGTGGTCGGTGGCCAACACAAGGCAATCGTAGCTGGCAATATTCGTGGCGCTAAGCTCAACAGAGTGCAAATCAAAGTGGTATTCACGCTTTTGCGGAAAGTGCGGTAAGTAAGGGTCGCTGTAGTTGACTTCTGCCCCTTTGTTTTTAAGTAGTTGCATAATTTCTACTGCGGGCGATTCGCGGGTGTCGTCGATGTTTTTCTTATAGCTCAGGCCCAGAATAAGAATATTGCTGCCTTTGATGGCTTTTTCTTTCTCATTCAATGCATCAGCAACTTTTTGCACAACCCAGCATGGCATGTAGTGATTGATTTCACCGGCCAATTCAATAAAGCGCGTATTGATGCCGTACTCACGGGCTTTCCAAGTGAGATAAAAAGGATCAATAGGAATGCAATGTCCGCCCAAGCCAGGCCCCGGTTTGTAGGCTACAAAGCCAAAGGGTTTGGTGGCTGCCGCTTCGATAACTTCATGGATGTTAATGCCCATTTTATCGGCGACAACTTTCATTTCATTGACCAAGCCGATGTTGACGGCGCGGTGAATGTTTTCCAATAGTTTGGTCATTTCCGCAGCGCGCGGCGTGCTGACCGGAACCATTTGCTTAATTGCATGCTGGTAGAGCTGAGTGCCGAGTTCAAGGCAGCTGGGTGTCATGCCGCCAATGACTTTTGGAATATCTTTGGTGCTGTATGTTGTGTTGCCTGGATCTTCTCGCTCAGGTGAAAAGACCAGTGCGCAGTTTTCACCGGGTATAAAACCTTGGCTTTTTAGAGCTGGTGCAAGAATTTCTTCAGTGGTGCCCGGCCAAGTTGTGCTCTCTAGGCTTAATAACTGACCTGCTTTGAAATACGGCAAGATAGATGCAAGGGTATTTTCGACATAACTTAAATCAGGTTCACGATAGACATTTAAAGGAGTCGGTACGCAAATGATCAGGGCATCCACTTCTTGCGTGCGTGAAAAATCGCTGGTTGCCTCAAAGCCATTCTGTTGCGCTGCAATAATCTCTTGCGCCTGTAAGCGCTCGATGTAGCTTTTGCCATTATTTAAGCGGGTGACTTTAGACTCATCAATATCAAAACCAACAACCTTGATACCCACTTCGCTAAAGCGCAGCGCCAGTGGCAAGCC
>JAAYGA010000121.1 GCA_012727935.1 Pseudomonadaceae bacterium
CGAAGCGCTTGTTTTTCTCTAGCTGTTGCTTGGTTTAGTTGTTTTTCAATACCGTAGAGTTTTTGAATCAAGTTTAAGGCTTGGTCAGCACGCCCTGTTTTACCTTTGGGTTGTACAGCCTTAGCATCCATAAACTTACGCCGTGCGTGCGCCCAGCAACCCGCTAACGTCGCTTGAGTTTTGTGGTAACCCGCATAACCGTCAACCTGCAATAGGCCGGTATAACCATTTAAGAAGTGATTAGGGTGTGTGCCACCACGGCCATCTTGATAATCGTAGAGCACAATATTCGGTAGGGGTGGACTATCGCCCATAGTAGTTGGTTTATCACCACCACAGCCATACACCCACATAGTGCATTGGGTTTTATCAACGTCCAACACTTTAACGGGGGTGTCGTCTGACCACAAAGCTGGCTGCTCAAGTAGCCGATGATGCATTCGGTCATACAGTGGCTGAAGTTGCTGTCCCAGCTTGATTAACCAACGACTCATGGTTTGTCGATGCAGCTCAATACCAAAACTCTTAAATAAAGCTTCTTGGCGATACAGGGGTAAGCCAAACTGGTATTTGGCGGTAATGATTTGAGCTAAGAGTGTGGGGGTAGCAATACTTTTGGGTAAAATACTGGCTGGAACGGGCGCTATTTTAATGGTTGTTTGTGTGGCTTTTTGTTCACAGCAACGGCAGCTGTATTTTGGGCGGATGTGACGAATAACTTTAACGGTAGCGGGAATGAATTCTAGCTTCTCGCTGACCTTTTCACCCATGCGGTGTAGATCATTGCCACAGTCATCACAGACTTTGTCTGCTTCATCAAGGTCGTGTAGCACATCTTCACGGGGTAGTTCAGGCGCTAGACTAGGACGACGCGTTTTCTTACGGGTGTAGGTAATGGTTTCTTCGGCAGCGACTTCCTCTTCGCTTGGCGTTAGCTGTTCTTCGGCTTCGTTAAATAACTCACCTTGGCCTTGATAGCCTTCACTGCTGGCAGCAAAACGTTGCTTTAGAGCCAACTGCCATTTTTCTAGTGTTTCATAGTAAAGCAGTTGATACTTTTTCGACTCATCCTGCAACGACAAAACGAGCTTTTTTAAGCTTTCAATATCGTCTGGAAGTGGCGTGGCATCAGTGTTTTTCATGGGTTTAATTATATCAAAACAGACTAACTAACACACTGATTTTAAGACAAAATCCAGCTTTTTTTATTAAAAAACTGTGCTGTATTCTAATGGTTTATGACCTTGCATTTTTTCAATGTCTAAGCCTTCTAATAACCATTGCCACTGGCGATCAGTGAGGGTTATTACCTCGCCTGTCATGCGTTTAGGCCACTTAAATTTGTCTTTTTCTAAGCGTTTATACCACAAGCAAAACCCTGTTTTATCCCAGTAGAGCACTTTCAGTTTATCGCGCTGCCGATTACAAAAGACAAACAGCGCACCACTAAAGCAAGCTAGCTTCATCTGCTTTTCAACAATCACGCTTAAACCGTTAATGCTTTTTCTAAAATCTACCGGTGACTTATGCAAGTAGATTGCCGGAGGCTCCACAACATTTTCATGCAGACAGCGCCTTCAATAATTGAGCGAGCCAGACAGGCTCGACAGCAATAGGTAACTGAAGCTGTGCACCGTTATAATTTAGAACTAAATTGTTAGCACTCTTAATGGGTAGCGAAGGTGGTAGTGCTTTAACAAAGCCTGGCTCATTACTACCCTCTAAACTGACTTTTGTGTGCTGGCGGTATTTGACGATAAAATAGGACTGGCTTAACTTGTTTTTTTGGCAGTAGTCGGCAATCGTTAGACCACTCTGTTCATAAGAATTAAATAGCTCAGCCCATTGCTCACTGGTGCGATAGGTTTGTTTGCTCATCACTTGCTCCTGAATAAAGATGAGCCTAGTTTAGTGATAGGAGACTGCGCTAAAAGGTGGGGTTGCTGTTACGTTTACTGATCACCTCACCGACTCTCGTAATCCTGATCGTGTCGTCCACTCACTCACCAGTCAGATGCGCACGGTCATTCTGCAACGGGCTCTGGGCTGGTTTGACCAAAGCGATACTCAGGTTCTGGCTGGTGATCCTCTGTGGCACTTGGCTTGTAGTGATGCACGAGGGCTGACACCACTGGAGCAAACCCGCCCGTCACAGGCCACGCTCTCTCGCTTGCTGAATGCACTGAGTCAGGACGGTGATAACCTAAGCA
>JAAYGA010000122.1 GCA_012727935.1 Pseudomonadaceae bacterium
CCCTTGTCTTTAGTGGTTACGGCTTTTGCGCCCGTTACTGCAGCTAGAAAAACACTAACGCCTCAGCTGCGAACCGACAAAGGCGAAACCGATTTACTGCTGATTGACCTAGGCCGCAGCCAAAACCGTTTAGGTGGTTCGGCTTTAGCGCAAGTGTATAACCAGCTAGGTAACCAAGCGCCGGACTTAGACGACCCTGAAGATTTAAAAGCCTTCTTTGCGGTGATTCAAGGCTTAAATAGCGAAGATAAACTGCTGGCTTACCATGACCGTTCTGACGGTGGCTTGTTTGCAACCTTAGCTGAAATGGCTTTTGCTGGGCACACAGGTTTAGACATTAAACTTGAAATGCTGGCTGAAAATGCTGATGAAGCCCTAGCAGCATTGTTTAGCGAAGAGCTAGGTGCGGTTATTCAAGTGCGCCAAGCAGACACTGAATTTGTGCTAATGCAGTTAGCTGCCGCTGGTCTTGGCGAATGTGCTCAAGTGATAGGTCGCCCAGAAGCCGATGACTTGCTTAGCTTCTCTTTAGATGGCGAACTACTACTGCAAGCCAGCCGTGTCGATTATTTACGCCGCTGGTCAGAAACCAGCTTCCGTATGCAAGCCCTGCGTGACAATGCTGACTGCGCCCAAGAAGAGTTTGACCACCTACTAGATGCTAAAAACCCCGGCCTTAGCCCCAAGGTTAAGTTTGATTTAAACGAAGACCTAGCAGCTCCCTACTTAAAACTAAGCAAACGCCCTAAAGTTGCTATTTTACGCGAACAGGGTGTGAACAGTCACATGGAAACAGCCGCTGCCTTCTACCGTGCCGGTTTTGATCCCATCGACGTGCACATGAGTGATTTACTTAGCGGTGCTCTTAGCTTAGCAAACTTCCGTGGTTTAGCTACCTGTGGTGGTTTTTCTTACGGTGACGTTTTAGGTGCAGGCGGCGGTTGGGCTAAGTCGGTGCTTTTCCATGCGCAAACCCGTGATGCCTTTGCCGCTTTCTTTGAAAGGGAAGATACCTTCACGCTGGGCATTTGTAATGGTTGCCAAATGTTGTCGCAGCTAAAAGACTTAATCCCCGGCGCTGACCATTGGCCACGTTTTGTACGCAACCTAAGCGAGCAGTTTGAAGCCCGTGTTGCAACGGTAGAAATTCAGAAGTCTAAGTCGATTCTGCTGGCCGGCATGGAAGGTTCGCGCCTGCCCATTGCTGTTTCTCATGGTGAAGGCCGTGCTGAATTTCGTGATGCTGAGCACCTTAAAATTACTGAGCAAAGCGGCAGTGTTGCACTACGCTTTGTGGATAACTACGGTGCCACCACGCAAAGCTTCCCCTTCAACCCGAACGGTTCGCCAGCGGGTATTACCGGCCTAACCAGTGCCGATGGCCGTGCCACCATTATGATGCCTCACCCAGAACGTGTAGCACGTACCATTAATAACTCGTGGCATCCAGACAGCTGGGGCGAACAAGGCCCTTGGCAGCGTTTGTTTGCTAATGCCAGAAAATGGGTAGACTAAAAAGTAGGTGATTTAAAATGACTGAACCAGTTAAACGCTTTATCGCTGGGGCCTTATGCCCCAGATGTAATACGATGGACGTATTAAAAGCTTGGCAAGCGGATGGTTTTCAGCACAGGGAATGCGTCAGCTGCGACTTTACTGATGCCATTAGTTTAGAAGCGCCTGAAGAGTTGCCAACACGGGTTAACCAAACCGAAGTTGATCCTAAAGATGAAATTCAGGTAGTTAAGTTTATTCCTTAATTATTCCTTAACTTAAGCTGGCTAGTTTACAATTGATTTAACTTAAAAGTCAGCAACAAAAAAAGGTGGCTAACCCTAGGGTCTGCCACCTTTTTTTGTGCGTATTATTTGCTGTAAAACTATTTTTTAGCCTAAAGCAGCAGTGATGGTTTCATACTTTTCCATCAGCTCTTCTTGACTTTCAACGTGATTAGGGTCTTTTGGAATACATTCCAC
>JAAYGA010000123.1 GCA_012727935.1 Pseudomonadaceae bacterium
AACCCTAGTAACCATGGTGGCAGAAATTTTTGGCGGTTGGATAACCGGCTCTATGGCATTGTTGGCCGATGGTATTCACATGGGCGGTCATGCGCTGGCGCTAGGTTTGGCTACTGCGGCTTATTATTTTTCACGCCGCCATGCCAAAGACAGGCGCTTAAGCTTAGGTAGCGGTAAAATTGCCGACCTAGCTGCTTACACCAGCGCCTTGTTTTTAGGTGTTTCAGTGGTTTGGCTAGTATTTGAGTCGATTAATCGCCTGCTTAACCCCCAAGCCTTGATGGCTAAAGAAGCTTTATTAGTGGCAGTTATTGGCTTGGTAATTAACTTGTTATCGGCTTGGCTGTTAGCCGGTAGCGAAGAGGCTTGTCAGGGGCATAGCCATAATACTAGCCACAGCCATGATCACGGTCACCAGCATAATCACGGCGCTTCGCAGGACAACAATTTAAAAGCCGCCTTGGTGCATGTTATTGCCGATGCTGTTACTTCTGTAGCAGCGATTTTAGGTTTAATTGCCGCTTGGTTATGGGGTTGGTTATGGCTAGACCCAGTAATTGCCTTGGTTGCTTCGTTAGTAGTGTTGCGCTGGGCGGTGGGCTTATTGCGCCAAACCGGTGCTATTTTGTTAGATGCTGAAGCACCTGAAAAATTAAGAGCCGATGTTTTAAAGCACTTAAATGCGGTAGAAGGCACACAAGTGATGGATTTGCACCTTTGGTCAGTGGGGCAAGGGGCTTGGACGTTAACCGCTAGCCTAGTCAACCACTTACCCACTTCGCCCGATACTTATAAGCAGCAACTTAAGCAGTTTACTGGACTGCATCACCCTGTAATTGAAATTTATTTATGTGACAATTGTGCTGTTTCTTCTTGATAGCCAATCACTCGGTTACGGCCTTGTTCTTTTGCTTGATAAAGCGCAAGGTCGGCTTTTTGAAAAAGCTTATCAAGGTTTTTATCTTCAGGGGTTAGCATGGCTAAACCTATGGATACGGTAAAACTAAGTGTGCCGCCTTCAGGTAGAGGAACTTTACGTGCTGCCAGTGCTTCCCTTAAGCGTTCTGCAACTTCCAAGGCTTTGTCTAAAGCTGTGTGGGGAAGCAAGACCGCAAATTCCTCACCGCCCACTCGCCCAAGTAAATCGACTTCTCGTAACGTGCTGATAAGCGTTTGGGCTAAGTCTATAAGCACTAGGTCACCCACCGCATGAGCATAGGTGTCATTTACTTTTTTAAAGTAGTCTGCATCCAGCATTAAAGCGGCTAAAGGTGTTTGCTGGCGCTGGGCTTGTTTAAATTCTTTTGCACCTAACTCATAAAAATTACGGCGATTATTAGTGCCTGTCAGCGCATCAATACAGGCTTGGTGCGCTAAAATGGCAAGCTGCTGCTGGTCTTTTTGTTTGCGAATTTTCTGCTGTACAGTAATAGATGCACCAAGCAAGGCAATAACTGCTAGAAAAAGTATAAAAATTGCAGCAAGAATTTGCCCTAAGGGCTGGTATAAAAAAGAGTGGCTGTTAATGAGTTCACGCGGTACAAAAATAACCAGCTTCCAATTGGTATTAGCAAAAGATTCTTCTGAAATAAGTGGGTGGTGGTCTATACGAAAATGTGCAGGTTGGTTATCTAAGAGGTTAAGTGGTTCAATGCTTTGGTAACGAAACACACCTTCTGGAGTGTTAAGAAGGCCAGATTCATTGGCTGTAACCTTGGGCTAGGCATTAGGGTAAAGGTTGGCAAAGTTATGGTCTGGTTTGCCTAAATCGGCACCCCATTCATTACTGCGTTTATGGTTGCTTAACCAGTAGCCTTGGCTGTCAAGCAGCATACCTTGCTGGTCAATGCGTTGGGTCATTAAGTGCCGGAAGTGTTCTAGCATACCCTTGGCTGAATAGTTAATAACCAACACGCCTTTGCGCTTGCCTTGTTTATCTTGGAGGGGAGTAGCAAACCTTAAAGTGGGCTGATGTGGCAGGGCGATAACACCATGCTCTACGTTTAAATCCATAGCAGAAACATAGATTTGACCCGCTGGCATTATTTGTGTGGCTTTAAAGTAGTAGGTTTCAGCCTTGTCTTGTAGCTCTTCTTTAGCGATTACTAGGCTTTTTCCTTCAACTAAATTAACTCTAATTTTTTCTTGGCCAGAATTGTCTAAAATGCGAATTTGGTCGAAGCGATGAAAGGAGGCTGAAATATTTTTAAGGTTACTTTCCAAACGTGCTTGTTGCTCTTTTGTGCCTTCTGCTAAGT
>JAAYGA010000124.1 GCA_012727935.1 Pseudomonadaceae bacterium
TCCATGTATTGACCCGGCTGAAAGTTAGCCGTGCCTTCTAGCTGTAAAGTTACTCGGAAAACCTTGTCGGTTAAAGCGTCTAACCTATGTACTTTTGCGCTGCAAACAACTGAATTCATTATTCATCCTTATCTTTTTAACTAACTGTCCAGACCTAGCTATCCAAACCTAGCTCATCCCAAATACTATCAACACGAGTTTTCACTTCATCGGTCATAGTTATGCAAGTGCCCCATTCTCGGTCGGTTTCACCCGGCCACTTATTGGTGGCATCCATACCCATTTTTGAACCCAAGCCCGAAACAGGTGAAGCAAAGTCTAAATAATCAATGGGCGTATTTTCAATTAATACCGTATCGCGGGAAGGATCCATGCGTGTAGTAATCGCCCAAATCACATCTTTCCAATCACGGGCATTAATATCATCGTCCGTCACTATTACAAATTTGGTATACATGAACTGACGCAGAAAACTCCACACGCCCAGCATCACCCGCTTAGCATGGCCGGGGTATTGTTTTTTAATGGTCACTACGGCCATACGATAAGAACAACCTTCAGGCGGCAGGTAAAAGTCAGTAATTTCCGGAAACTGTTTTTGCAAAATAGGTACAAACACTTCGTTGAGTGCCACACCTAAAATTGCTGGCTCATCGGGTGGACGGCCAGTGTAGGTGGAATGATAAATGGCATCTTTACGGCGGGTAATGCGCTCTACTGTGAATACAGGAAAGTCATCCACTTCATTGTAGTAGCCAGTGTGGTCGCCATAAGGGCCTTCAGGCGCTAGTTCACCCGGCTCGATATAACCTTCTAAAATAATTTCTGCTGAAGCAGGCACACGCAAGTCATAACCTATGGATTTAACCAGTTCAGTTTTACTGCCGCGCAATAAACCGGCAAAAGCATATTCAGACAAGGTATCGGGCACAGGTGTTACGGCACCTAAAATAGTCGCTGGGTCTGCGCCCAAAGCCACACAAACTGGGAAGCGTTTACCGGGGTTTTCACGGCAGAATTTTTGGAAATCTAAAGCACCACCACGGTGGGCTAACCAACGCATAATCAGCTTATTTTTAGCCAATAATTGCTGGCGATAAATACCTAGGTTCTCACGGCCATCTTTTTTACCCTGAGTAATTACCAAAGGCCAAGTCACTAGCGGCGCAGCATCGCCAGGCCAGCAGTGCATGATGGGCAGTTTGTAAAGATCCACCTCATCACCTTCAAGAATCACTTCTTGGCAGGGTGCTTTTTTTAGCACCTTGGGGCTCATGGTGAGTACTTTTTTAAAAATAGGCAGTTTTTCCCAAGCGTCTTTTAAACCCTTGGGCGGGTCTGGCTCTTTTAAATAGGCTAAGAGCTTACCAATTTCACGCAAAGCTTCGGTAGATTCAGCACCCATACCCAAAGCCACTCGTTCGGTAGTACCAAACAAATTAGCCAAAACTGGCATGGTGTGGCCTTTGGGGTTTTCAAACAAGATAGCAGGGCCACCAGCACGCAAAGTACGGTCGGCAATCTCGGTCATTTCCAGATAAGGATCTACCTCCTGCTGAACCCGCTTCAACAAGCCCCTTGCTTCAAGCTGCTGGATAAAGTCGCGTAAATCCTTATAAATCATCTGGATTTAAAACCTCTTAATGTGCA
>JAAYGA010000125.1 GCA_012727935.1 Pseudomonadaceae bacterium
ACGCAAGCCAAGTAAACTAGCTTCTTGTTTAAGTTCTAATTCAGCCAGTTGTTCTAATAGACCAGCTAACTGATGATCCATTTCACGCCAATGCAAGACCGCCAGTTCTGACTTTAAACGCCTTTCACTGGCCTTTAATTGCTGGTAATGCTTGGCCGCTTCAGCTTGGCGGCCTAGGCGTTCAAGTTGTTTACCTAGTTCTTCACGTATATCACTTAGGCGTTCTAAATTTTCTTGAGTGCGCTTAATGCGGCTTTCGGTTTCGCGGCGGCGTTCTTTGTATTTAGATATACCGGCAGCTTCTTCAAGGTAAACACGTAGTTCTTCAGGCCGTGCTTCTATTAGGCGAGAAATCATGCCCTGTTCAATAATGGCGTAACTACGCGCCCCTAAGCCGGTGCCAAGAAAAAGATCGGTAATATCGCGGCGGCGGCACTTAGTGCCATTTAAAAGGTAGGTGGATACTGCCTCGCGGGTGACAACTCGTTTAACCGATATTTCTGCGTACTGGGCATATTCGCCGCCCATTTTTCCTGAGTGGTTATCAAAAAGAAGTTCAATGGAGGCTTGACCAACGGGCTTACGGTTTCGCGAGCCGTTAAAAATAACATCGGTCATTGATTCGCCACGCAAATACTTGGCGGAGGATTCACCCATTACCCAGCGTACAGCATCTATGACGTTGGATTTTCCGCAGCCATTGGGCCCAACAATCGCCGTCATATTGCTTTTAAAACTCACCGTGGTGGGGTCTACAAAAGACTTAAACCCCGCCAGTTTGATGGATTTTAAACGCATGAGTGTGGGTGCATCATTAGATTACTCACTTACAACTGTCGATTAATTTCTAGCTCAACACGCTGCTGGCCACCCACTTCCAACACTTGGGTTTGTCCTTGCCAATCGCCTTCTTGCGCTTGCGGCGTGCCCCCTATGGCAACACGGGCTTGGATAACCACCTGCTTAACAGAAGAAAGGTTGTTTTGTGGCATCATCGCCTGCTGGTCGCTGAGCATAATGGTGGTGGGTAAGTCGCTTACCTTAATGCGTGTAGCGGCTAAGGGCGCACCGGCACCACCCACGGGCTGAGCAAACACAAACACCGTGGCACGTTGATCGGCTAACAGGCTGGCGGCATTACTGAGTGAAATAGTTACTGAAAACTGTGGGCCACTGGCAGAAAGCGGTGCCATGCCTAAACGCTCACGCACATCGGCAATGCCTTCACGCAAGGATTCATCGGCATCAATACCGCTGGCTCTTGGTAATGCAGCTTCCCAATAACCCCTTGCAGCTTCCCAATCTTGCTGGTGATAAGCCGCCATGCCTAACAAGCTTAAGGTGGCTGGGTCTTTTGCATCAATTTTAAGTGCTTGGTCAATTAAGCTTTGCACCCGACCACTTAAACGCTGACCATCAACAAAATAAAGGGCTTGCGCTTGTTGGGCTAAGAGCATGGCATTAGCCCCTTCAATGCGAATAATTTCACCTATTGCATTGGCACCTTTTTCTAAGTCGCCCAAATCCAGATACACCCGTGCCAACAAAGACCAGCCTTGCGTATCATCGGGGTTGGCTTGTACTGTGTCTTCTAAACGGCGTAATAGGCTACCAAAATCAGTACGCCCTTCTTCAATTAACTGTTGTTGGGCATACCAAGATTCCAAACCTAAACGGCCACCAATGCGCTCATAAAGCAACAAAGAAGTACCAAGTACTGCACCAATCACCACCACCAAAGCAGTCTTTTTTAGGAAAGAACTGGGCTGCTGCCACTCTTTTTGCTGACCTACTTTAGCGTCATCTAACAGCAAATCTTCAATTTCTGCTTTCATTTGTGAGAAAGCCGCTTCTTCAACACGGCCTTCTTCTAAGTCTAATTCAAGCTGGGCTGTTTTTTGTCGGTAAAGCGTAATATTGGCTAACTGGCGTGCGTGCTGCTGAGCAACTAGGTCTTTTGTTAGTTTTTCTCTGCGTAATAACGGCCAAATTAAAAATAAGGCTGTTAAAGCAGCCAATAAAAATATTCCAATCCATAAGGAGGTCATCAGGATTCCTTAGTATTCGATGAAGAAGACGGGCGAGCTGAATTTATTTCTAAATCAAGAATCTGCTGAATTTTTAACTGCCGTTCTGATACAGACATCTTTTCAGCTGCAGGGGAAGCTTGGCGGCTACGAACAAGAAAAAAGGCTAAGAACAAACCTAAGACCACCAAGACAGGTGGCAAATACCAAAGCAGCCAAGTGTCTTTACGCATGGGTGGTTCATAAAGCACATAATCACCAAAACGCTTGACCATAAAATCATAAATTTGGGCGTCGGTTTTACCTTCTTCTAGCAGCCGGTAAAGCTCTTGGCGCATATCGTAGGCGCTGGGCGAATTAGAATCAGCAATGCTTTGATTTTCACACTTGGGGCAGCGTAATTTACCGCCAACATCTTTGTAACGTGTGCGGTAGCTATCATCGGTAAAATCATAAATCTCTATGGCGGCATAGCTGGTTGAGGCAAACAAAACCAGCAAAAGCACCATTAACGATTTCTTTGCCATTTCTGCACCTCCGGCATTATCACTTGATCAACCAATTGTGGCGTAATCACACCCGCTAGGTGGTAACGAACAATGCCTTCACGGTCAATTAAAAAGGTTTCTGGCGCACCATACACACCTAAATTAAATGCCAATTCACGCAGGCCATCTTCTTCAAAAAGCACCAGCGCATAAGGGTTACCCAGTTGGGCAAGGTAACGAAACGCCTTAGTTCGCTCATCTTTGTAGTTCAAACCAATAATGGGCACACCGGCTTGCGCCATACGCACAATTTCTTCGTGTTCGTCATAACAACTAGGGCACCAACTGCCCCAGACGTTCAACAAAAACACTTCACCTAACAAGTCTTCACGGGTAATGATCCGATTAGGGTCATCAAGCCTTGGCAAAGCGAACTCTGGCATGGGCTTGCCAATTAAAGCCGATTCCCTTGCCGAAGGATCCATACTTAAACCCTTATAAAGAAATACGCCCACCAGTACAAAAATAATCAGCGGAATAAACAGTAAAAAACGTTTCATTTATGCCTGCCCCTGATTAATAGCCGTGAGTTGCTCTTGGGCTTTTTTGCTGGAATAACGGCGGTCAGTAATGGCTAATACACCGCCCAAAGCCGCAATTAAAGCACCCAACCACAACCAGCGCACAAAGGGCTTGTAATGTACCCGCATTGCCCAAGCATCGGCGGTTAGTTCTTCACCCATCGCCACATAAATGTCTTTTAGAAAACCCCATTCAATCGCCACCTGTGTCATGGGCATGCCACGCACGGTATAAAGGCGTTTTTCAGGCGTTAGGGTATTAATCAGCTTGCCGTTAGGGTTACGCACTTCAACAATGCCACGGTCAGCAATGTAGTTAGGCCCTTCACGGTGGGTTAGTTCTGTTAGGGTAAACTGGTAGCCTTTCACTTCAACTGGCTGGTTAATTTGCATACGCAAATCACGCTCTTCGCCATAGTTAGACACCATAGTCACACCTAGCACAATTAACGCCGCGCCTATGTGGCCAAAGAACATACCTAAGCGGCTGCGGCTAATGCCTAACCAGCCTTTTTTAGTGCGTGAAGCTTCCCACAAGTCTCTAAAGCTGGTGGTGAAAATCCATAAAACCAAGGTTAAACCCAAAGCAACGTACAAGTGCCATTCGCCATCATAAACCCAAGGTAAAACAGCAAAACCTAGCACTAGCGTGACAACACCGGCTAACCAGATTTTCTTCTTGAGTTTTTGCCACTGCATTTGTTTCCAGTCAGTTAACGGACCCAAGCCCATAAACACACCTAGCAGCAGCATTAAAGGAACAAACAAGGCATTAAAGTAAGGAGGGCCAACCGAAATTTTGCCCGAGCCTAACGCATCTAAAATCAGCGGATAAAGTGTGCCAAGCAGTACCATAATGGAAGCAATTACCAAGACTAGGTTGTTGGCTAACAGCAGAACATCTTTGGATAACAGGGAATAACTGACCCGTGCTTTTAAATTGGGCACCCTTAGGGCATAAACCAATAACGAAGCACCCACGGTAACTGCCAACAAAATCAGCAGGAAGAAACCCCGTTCAGGGTCATTGGCAAAGGCATGCACCGAGTTCAAAACGCCTGAGCGCACTAAGAAGAAGCCCACCAAACTTAACGAGAAGGTGAAAATAGCCAGTAATAACGTCCAGCTTTTAAATACGCCACGTTTTTCAGTAATGGCTAACGAGTGCATTAAGGCCGTACCGGTTAACCAAGGCATTAAAGAAGCATTTTCAACCGGGTCCCAAAACCACCAGCCGCCCCAGCCAAGTTCGTAATAAGCCCACCAAGAACCCAAAGCAATACCAACGGTTAAAAATGCCCAAGCGCTGGTTGTCCAAGGACGGCTCCAACGTGCCCAAGCAGAATCTAGCTGACCTGACCAAAGGGCGGCCAAGGCAAAAGCAAAAGTGACTGCAAAACCTACGTAACCCATATAAAGAAGGGGTGGGTGAAAAATTAGGCCCGGGTCTTGTAAGAGCGGATTAAGGTCAGCACCGTCCATAGGAATGCGTGGCAAAATACGATCAAAGGGATTGGAAGTAAAAACAACAAACAGCAACATGCCCACGCTAATAAAGCCTAAAACAGATAAAACACGTGCCAAGACTTCAACCGGTAAACCACGGCTCAGCGATACGGCAAAAGTCCATCCAGCTAGAATTAACAGCCACAGCAATAAAGAGCCTTCATGCGCTCCCCAAACCGCACTCAGCTTATAAAACCAAGGCAGGGCTGAGTTAGAATTAGCAGCAGTATAAACCAAGCTAAAATCATCGAATAAAAAGCTAAGGCTAAGTAAAACAAAACTAATGGCTAAGAGGGTAAACTGCGCCCAAGCAGCAGGCTGAGCATAGGCAAGCCATAAAGGTTGGCGTGTAAAACTGCCAACAAGGGGTAAAAATGCCTGCACACACGCCATAGCCAAAGCTAAAATCAGTGCAAATTGGCCGAACTCTGGCAAAAAAAGAACTTCCATCAAAAACATCCTGATTAGTTAACGAGCCGTCTTACTTGTTTGAACTAGTGCGTATAAAAGGGGCAGCTGCGGGCATTTCACCTGCCAGCTTAAGCGCTTCAGCCACTTCGGGTGGCATGTAGTTTTCATCGTGGCGTGCTAAAACTTGGCTAGCCACCAATTCACCTTCAGAATTTAAACGACCCACAGCCACCACACCCTGACCTTCACGAAATAAGTCAGGCAAGATTTTTTCGTAATTAATCCATATTTCTTGGTTGTAGTCAGTCACGGCAAAACGCACTTTCATACTTTGCGTGTCTCGCTCAACACTGCCCTCAACTACCATACCACCGGCACGAATCTCAGCACCTTCTGGCGCCTCACCAGCCACTATCTGAGTAGGTGCATAAAAGAGGTTAATGTTTGAACTGAGCGCATAGAGTGTTAAGCCTATAGCCAAAGACAAACCACCCACCATTAAACCAATGAGCATCAGTTTTTGTTTACGTTTAGGGTTCATGCTTTATTACCTCTAGACTCGATAAAGTTATTCTGCGTTAGCCGCTTCACGTGCAAATTGGCGGCGAAGCTGTTTGCGGGTACGCTTTAAATTTAGCCAAGGCAGTAAAATGCTTGCTGCCATGAGTGCTAAGGTTAGGGCGTAGGAGCTCCAAACATAAAGCCCGTGCCCACCCATATTGATGAAGTCTGACAAGCTATCAAAATACATAGTTCATTTATCCTTCAATAATTCACGTACCCAGCCCGACTTAGCTTCACGGCGCAGCACTTCGGCTCTGGCACGCAACAACACTGACCAGCCCAATAAAGCATAAAAACCCAGCACCATAAACAACAGTGGCAGGTACATAGACGCTGGCATGGCAGGCTTTTCGGTTAATTTAATACTGGCTGGCTGGTGCAGGGTATACCACCAATCCACCGAGTATTTGATGATCGGAATATTAATTACTCCCACTATAGCCAATAAAGCACAGGCTTTAGCGGCCACTTCTTGTGGGCTAAGTGCTTCACGCAGGGCAATTACACCCAAATAAAGAAAAAACAGAATCAGCATGGAGGTTAAACGGGCATCCCACATCCACCAAGTTCCCCACGTAGGCATGCCCCAAATCGCACCCGTCACTAAGGAAATAAAGGTCATGGCAGCACCCACGGGCGCTAAGGCTTGGGCGACCACATCGGCCATTTTAATTTTCCAAACCAGCATCACCACACCGGCGGCCGCCATCATCATATAAACCGATTGAGCTAAAAAAGCCGCAGGCACATGAATGTACATAATGCGAAAGCTGTTGCCTTGCTGATAATCCATCGGCGCATAGGCCAAGCCCATCACCAAACCAGTGGTTAACAGCACAAGGCTAGCAGCTACAAACCAAGGCAGCCATTTACCAGTAATTTGATAAAACCACTTGGGTGATCCGAGACGATGATAAAGTGTTTTTAGCCAGTTCCACACGTTCCATTACCTGTCTTATAAGAGTTATTCGCCAGAAACAGCAATTCGTAAGGCTGCTGCAATAGCCCAAGGTGAAAGCACCAAGGCAACCAAAGCTAAAGCACCCAATAAAGCCAAATGCGCCAGCGCAGTGTGACCACTAATCGCCGCCTGCATAGCACCCGTACCAAAAATAAGCACCGGCATATAAAAAGGCAGCACTAATAAAGTCATTAACACGCCCGACTTACCCAGCCCAGTGGTTAGGGCTGCGCCAATTGCACCCACCAAACTCAGCGTTAAACTACCTAGCAACAAAGAGAGCATTAGCACCCCTTGCGCTTTAAAAGGCAGGTAAAGCATTACACCCAAGAGTGGAGCCAGCAATACCAGCGGTACACAGCTTAATAGCCAATGCACCAAAACTTTGGCCAAACTTAGCGGCGCAGCAGGATAGCCACAGACCAGCAGTTGCTCAAGCGATCCGTCTTGCAAGTCAGGGCGAAACAAAGCATCCAGCGACATTAATACTGCCAACAAGGCAGCCACCCAAAGCACTCCAGGTGCCACTGGGGCAAGAATTTCAGCCGTAGGCGAAACCCCTAAAGGAAAAAGCACCACCACCAAAGCAAAGAACACCAAGGGATTAATTAAATCGCCTTTACGCCTAACCTGTAATTGCCACTCTCGCCGACAAGCCGCTATAAAGACAGCCATTAAACTGGGTGAGTTCACTTTTTTAGGCGTTAAGCGACAAAAAGCCGCAGTGTTAGTTTTCTTTGTTAATTTCATAACAAGTCACCTAAAGACAGCTTTTTTAAACCTGGCAATTCTTCTAAGGCATGGTGACTGGTAAGAATAACCGCACCACCGGCTTGGCTGTGGGCAATTAACAACTGCTCAACCGCTGCTACCGCCGCTTTATCTAAGGCGGTAAAAGGCTCATCGAGTAACCAAACGGGCCGTTGGGTAAAGGTTAAACGCGCCAAAGCCACACGGCGTTTTTGTCCGGCAGACAACTGGTGGCAAGGATGGTCTTCATAACCTGACAAACCCACTTGCCTAAGTGCCTGCTCTAATAAAGCTTCGTCATTAATGCCTTCCAAGGCCGCAAACCAGTGCAAGTTTTCTAAAGGGGTCAGTTCGGCTTTAATGCCTGCAAGGTGGCCAATAAACAGCATGGACTGGTAAAACGCTTCACGACAGGTATCAATCGGCTGGCCTTGCCAAACTAATTCGCCTTCACTAAAAGGCAATAAACCGGCTAACAATCGCATTAAACTGGTTTTACCTGCACCATTAGGGCCTTCTAGCTGTAATAGTTCACCGGCATGTAAATCAAAACTTAAATTACTAAAAAGCAAACGCTCATCCCGCTCACAAGCAAGCTTACGCGCTGAAAGTAAAGCTGGCGTGCTTTTGGCCGATGTTTTAATCAAAGTGGGAGAACCTTACAAAAATGCGGTATAAATAGGCCGCACACTTTACTATGATCCCGCTTAAACCGCTACCCAGCCTAATTAGCACTGAACGAACTCAGGAGACAATTCATGCAAGGTTTACCTCAAATGCCTTTAGCTGCGAGCGAGACTAGCAGGCTTGTTATAGCCAACAATACAACGTTTGTGGCTAGCACTGAAGGCCGTCCAGCACTTCCGGCAGGGCAAACAACCAACGCCCAAGTGCTTACCAGTGAGCCACTGCAACAAGGCCAAGGCCAACGTGTGCAAGTGCAGCTGGGTAATGGTGAAAAGGTTAACTTAATTACTGAAAAACCTTTACCTGAAGGCCAATCACTGCAACTCACAGGCCGCGCGGAAGGTCGAGTTGAAGTGAGAGTTTTATCTCAGGCAGCCGTTCAACAGGCTGCTAATAACTTAATTAGCCAAACACCAGCCATTAAAGTACAGCTACCCCAAGGGCAAACCCTGCCCTTACAAGCAGGCCAAGCCACCCGCGCCGAAGTATTAACCAGTCAACCTGCGGCGAATGGGCAGGGTTACACTGCTAAAATACAACTCAGCACCGGCCAGCAGGTGGACTTAACTTCCAGCCAGCCCTTACCAGCCAAGAGCGCAATTTACCTAAGCCACACCCAGCAAGGTGAACTAGAGGTTCGCTTGCTTAGCCGTGAAGCATCGCAACTGTTAGATCAAGTTAAATTACCGCTAACAGCACTGCCCAGTGCCCCCACAACGGCTCCCGCTCCGGCAGCGCCTACAGCACCACCACCAGCTAGCTTACAAAGTTTACTCACCCATGCCAGCAACCAGTTACGCCAAACCCTTGGCAACCCAACCACCTTGCAAACCGAAGGCCGTTCTGTACTGGCTGCAGGGCAAGCAGCCATAGGGCAGGTGAAATCAAGCGAAGCCTTACAACGCGGCCAAGGCCAACGCGTGCAAGTACAGCTCAGTAATGAACAACAGCTGAATTTAATTGCTAAAAAACCCATGCACCAAGGTTTACAACTGCAACTTATGGGGCGTGCCGAAGGGCAGGTAGAAGTGAGGGTCTTGTCACAACCGGCCATTCAACAGCTAGCAACGAGTTTACTAAGCCAAACACCAGCCATTAAAGTACAGCTACCCCAAGGGCAAACCCTGCCTCTGCAAGCCGGCCAAGCCACCCGTGCTGAAGTATTAACCAGCCAACCAGCAGCGAATGGGCAGGGTTACACTGCTAAAATACAACTCAGCACCGGCCAGCAGGTCAATTTAACTTCCAGCCAACCTTTACCAGCCAACACTCCAATTCACCTAAGTAAAACGGCTCAGGGTGAGTTAGAAGTTCGTCCCTTAAACCGTGAAACATCGCAAGTATTAGACCAGCTAAAATTACCCCTAACGGCCATACCCAATGCCACCCTAACAGCACCCACACCGCCTTCAACACCACCGCCACCGCCGGTCAGCTTGCAAACCCTGCTAAGCAGCGCCAGTAGCCAGTTGCGCCAAATGTTAGGCAGTCCAACCAACCTACAAACCGAAGGCCGTCCGGTGCTTACACAGGGGCAGGTGGCAACAGGGCAGGTGATGGCAAGTGAACCTTTACCCCAAGGTCAAGGCCACCGAGTGCAAGTACAACTCAGCAATGGGCAACACTTGAATTTAATTGCCGACAAACCCCTACCAGAAGGCCAACAACTGCAACTCACAGGCCGCGCGGAAGGTCGAGTTGAAGTGAGAGTCTTGTCACAACCGGCCATTCAACAGCTAGCAACGAGTTTACTAAGCCAAACACCAGCCATTAAAGTACAGCTACCCCAAGGGCAAACTTTGCCTCTGCAAGCCGGCCAAGCCACCCGTGCTGAAGTATTAACCAGCCAACCAGCGGCGAATGGGCAGGGTTACACTGCTAAAATACAGCTCAGTACCGGCCA
>JAAYGA010000126.1 GCA_012727935.1 Pseudomonadaceae bacterium
AGAATTGCTAAAAGAGCAAGTTTTTTCAGTTAAAAAAAAGGTATTTCTTTCTTAAAAAATAACATTGCTTAACAATTGCCATGGTATTTTTTATATTTAAGTAACATTTTGAAAGAAAAATTTCATTAATTTTGATCAAGTTTTAATCAATCAAACTTTAATTATTAAAAATAAAAATAAATAGAATAAAAACAAAAAACAAAAGTGCATTCAGAAAGTCAACAATTGTAAATTGAATAATTTAATTACATTCACTATAGTCTATTTTGAGTCGTGCCGGAAACCTATTTTTTATTGTGATTGTGTTTTTGGCATGGAGTTACTGATGGTCACGATGCTGGTTTCATTTGGGTTTGTTGCTAACTGAAACAGGTTTGTTTTAGAGTTCAGCTTACCAATCGTACGGGCAGATATACATATTTAGGGTAACCGGAATATCTGGTTGATCTCTGCCTTGGCGTTCACTTACACAATTCATTCTCTCAACGGAAATAATGGTTGACGAGATTGCCGGATGCCACTACAGTTCGTACAAGCCGCTTCCGACAGCTAAAGCGGCTTTTTCTCGTCTGTAGGTTTTGTATTGCCCCGGAGTGCGGGACAATAACGACTGATGGCCGGGTGGCGCCCAGCTTGAGCCTCAGCATTTATTATGTATTAGGGAGAACACAATGAATAAAGTCTTTCGCGTGATTTGGAGTGAGGCCCAAGGGGCCTGGGTAGCCGTATCTGAAACCACTAAAAGCCACAGCAAACGCAGTCGCAAGAGTGCTTTAGCCTTAGCGCTCACGGCGGGTAGTTTGATGACCATATCAGGTACTGCTGCTGCTGCAACAGGGACATTTGTTCCTGCAGGTGAGGCCAGTATTGCGATTACCTCGGGCACATGTAGCCTAGACACAGCGGCTGATGGTAAAAACAGTGTAAGCATTGGTTGTGGAGCCGGTGCAGGTGCTGAAGGCAAGTATCCGAGTAGTAAAGCTGATTCCGACACCAGTATTGGTTATCAAGCTGGTATCGGCGTTAAAGGTAAGGAGAATACTGCCATTGGTTCTAATGCCGGTGAAAGCGTTATAGGGAATGAGAACACTGCATTTGGTGTGTCTGCTGGTAAACAGATTACAGGTAGCAAAAACGTAAGCTTAGGCTTTAACTCGGGTTTTATGCTAAAGGGGAATGGCAACATTTCTGCGGGCGATGCTTCGGGTGGTAGCATCCATGGTAATGACAACGTGATGTTGGGTACAAAAGCGACAGTGAAGGGCAGTACCGCAGCTACTCCAATCAGTCGCACTGTGGTCATTGGCTCTAAAGCTGAAGCACGTTTTGATGACACGGTAGCGTTAGGCTCCGAGGCAAAAGCCGAGCACAAAAACTCTGTGGCATTGGGCCATGCATCGGAAACCGCTGCTGCGGCTCAAGAAGACATCGCTGTTATTAACACTGAAGTGGATGGTAAGCCTGCTGGTACTTTTGAATATTCAGGCTTTGCTGGTAAAGCCTCTGGTGTGGTCAGTGTGGGTAGCGCAAAGGCTGAGCGTCAGATTATTAACGTAGCGCCAGGTGCGATTACCAGCACCAGTACCGATGCGGTGAACGGTAGTCAGCTCTATGGTGTGGCTGCAGGGCTGAATAAAAGAATTGATGAGAGTGGTGGTG
>JAAYGA010000014.1 GCA_012727935.1 Pseudomonadaceae bacterium
ACCTACGACCATGGCATTACGTTGATCGAAAGGAATGCCTAAATCGTTGGTAAGCCAGTTACGCATATCACCTGCAAAGAACCAAATCTCTAAAGGCTGGCTCATGACAAAAGAGAACCAGCTAAGAAAAACAACTAACGGAATAACCAAAACTAAATGCCAGTTTTCAGGTACTAGGTGACGAATCTTGGCGGGAAGCTGCGCCCAAGCAAAGGCAAAAGTAAGAATACCAAGCGGCATAATCACGAGTAGCGCAAATACGCCGGTTAAATGGCTTTCCATAAAAGGTGCTAAGAATAAACCAGCAAAAAAGCCCAGAATAACGGTGGGCAAGGCTTCCATTAATTCAATAACCGGTTTTACCTTGTTACGCACTGCTGGCGCCATAAAGTAGGCAGTGTACATAGCACCACAAACCGCCAAAGGTACTGATAACAACATGGCATAAAAGGCAGCTTTTAACGTACCAAAAGCTAAGGGCGTTAAGCTGAACTTGGGTTCAAATTCAGTTGAAGCCGAAGAAGACTGCCAAGTGTATTCAGGTTCTTCATAACCTTCGTACCACACCTTGCCCCACAGGGATTTAAGTGAAGTTTCTGGGTGTTGGTTATCGATTGCAAAATTATGTACCACACCCTGATTATCTTGTACTAAAAGCATCGAAGCACGAGGTGCCAGGCTAATTAAAGCCGGTTTGCTGTCAGTCAATAACTGTAGGTCTAGGGCTTTTTTCTCAGCGGTGGTGTTAAAAACTCCGGCACGCCCTGTGGTATCTATGGCAACAAAACCTTTGCGGCGCTGCTCGGCTTCTAAAAAGGCAATGGGTGCATCCCCTAACTTTAGAGTGCGAATGTGCGTTAAGCGCTGTGCATTGTCTGCATTTCTAACCATAAACCATTGGCTGATTTGCCCTTGGTTATTACCGACTAGTAGTGATTGCTGACCTAGTTGGAATATCAGCTGGGTAACCTGCTGGTTAGCAGTTGCTAGCTGAACACTATGATCTAAAGCAATTGAATTTAGATTCTGAGTGTTATAGACGTCGAGTTGCCCACTGGCCGTTAGCGCAAAAATATAACGCGCTTCAGGCGCTATCAATAGACGCTTATAAGAAATTTGGCTTGGAAAGTGCAGTTGTTTAATGGTTTCTACTGAAGCACCTGTAATAAAGTTAGTACGCTGCTCCACTTTAGTTAACAGCACTTCACCTTGTTTAACTAACCCAGCAACTAAAAAACCATCGTGAAGTTTTTGGTAGGTTACTTGTTGAATGGCACGCTGTAACGGGTCGAGCTGCAAAGGACGGGTATTAAATAGCGGTGTCACCGTGGGTTTGATACCACCCCGCTCACCTTGTTGGTTATATTGCACCTGAAAGCGGGTAGTAACCGCCAGCACTTCACCATTACTTAAACCCATCATTAGGTTAGCGTCGCTGGGGGTTTTCTCTTTAATGCTGGTGATGCTGGCTTCGCCTAAGGGCAACTGATGGCGGGCTTTTTCTGTGCCATCTTGGGTACTAAAAAAAACCAGCTGCCCTTGGTGAGTCAAAAT
>JAAYGA010000127.1 GCA_012727935.1 Pseudomonadaceae bacterium
GTAGAACAACCCGGTATGGGCGTTAATGCTGAAGCAGCTTCTGTTGCACTTTGGAAAGTTCACCAAAAGCATTTTGCTAAAGCCAAAGAATACGAAGGTTTAGAGCTGCTAGCATTTTTAACTCACGGTCCTGGTCAGCTTCATAGTCGTGAGCCTATTTCTAGCCTAAGTGATTTACGCAATAAGCGTATTCGTATTGGTGGTGGTGTACAGTCACAACTTGCTGAGCGTATGGGTGTAACACCTGTTGCAGCACCTGGCCCACAGGTTTATGAATTACTACAGCAGGGCGTTATTGATGGCGTATTTATGCCAGCACAAGAGCAAAGCTCTTTACGCCTAAACGAAGTTGCACCTAACCTAACCTTGCTCCCTGGTGGTATGTACTTAGGTAGCTTCTCAATGTTTATTGATCCAGTGTTTATGGATTCTTTAAGCGCTAAAGATGCTAAAGCGATTCGCAGTGTTTCGGGTGAAAAGCTATCTGCACTTGCCGGTAAAGCTTGGGATATGGCCGATACTGAAGGCTTAAAATATGCCCGTGAAAAAGGCGTAAATGTTGTTGAGCTAGGCCCTAAAGACAAGATTACTCTTGAATTTAACGAGCTAATTAAAGGCATGGATGACGCTTGGATTGAAAGTGTTAAAGGTAAGGGTATTGATGCACGCCAAGCACTAAAAGACTTGCGTAGCTATGCACAAAGCTACAAACCAAAAAACTAGGAGCCTAGTTATGTCATTTACTGCCTGGTTAAAGGCGCAATATGACGAGAAGGGGCCAGCCCGTTGGCTGGCCTTTCTACTCGAACTTATAGCCGCTGTCATGCTTATGGCGCTTATGCTAGTAACCTGCATTGATGTTATAGGCCGTTATGTATTTAACAACCCTATACCTGGGGCAATAGAACTGACACAAATGAGTATGGCAATACTGGTGTTTGCAGTTATGCCAGTAGTCACTTGGCGAGGCGGTCATATTGTTGTTGATTTGCTAGATAATTATTTAAGTCCCTTATTACTTAAAGCTTTATCTTTAATTGCTGCTTTAACTATTTCTGTTTCCTTTTACTTCTTGGGCAAGCGCATTTTTGAACTAGGTGCGCGGTCTATTCGCCGTGGTGAAGTAACAGAGTTTTTGGGTATATCTAGTGGTTATCTGGTGCAGTACATAGCCATTATGAGCTGGGTTACTGCGGCAGGCATGATCACCTATGGTGTTTACCGTATCTTGTTTCAAGATAAATCTAATTAGAAACGTTAATAGGTATTCTTATGTCTGTTATGTTGATCGGCTTTGCTGTTCTTTTATTTATTATTATTGTAGTGCGAATGCCGATTGCCTTCGCAATGGGTCTAGTCGGCTTCTTTGGCTTTGCCGTTATGATGGGGTTGAATTGGGATAATCTTGATTCATTTCGCTGGACAGGCGTTTTGTCTATGGCGGCTAACCGCGTTGCCGATACCGTACAAAACTACAGTTTATCCATCATTCCGTTATTTATATTAATGGGTAATTTGGTGA
>JAAYGA010000015.1 GCA_012727935.1 Pseudomonadaceae bacterium
ACCAGCACAATGGCAGCGGTTGATCCAAATCTACCTGACTACTCACGCACCAGCGGTGTATCTGGCAACCTAACCAGTCAAGGCTCAGACACCCTAGCTAACTTAATGACCCTTTGGGCTGAAGAGTTTAAAAAGAACTACCCTAACGTCAACATTCAAATTCAAGCTGCTGGCTCTTCTACTGCTCCACCAGCTCTGGCTGAAGGAACTTCTAACATTGGCCCTATGTCGCGCATGATGAAAGACAGCGAAATAGAAGCTTTTGAAGCACGCCATGGCTACCGCCCTACAGCAATCCCTGTGGCTATTGATGCTTTAGCAATTTTTGTACACAAGGATAACCCGATTAAAGGGCTGACCATTGATCAGGTTGATGCCATCTTTTCTTCTACCCGTCGCTGTGGAGCAGAAAAAGATGTAACACGCTGGGGTGACTTAGGCTTGACCGGTGCTTGGGCTAATCGTCCCATTCAACTTTATGGGCGTAACTCAGTATCGGGTACTTATGGCTATTTTAAAGACAACGCCCTTTGTAAAGGCGACTTTAAAAATAGCGTAAACGAGCAACCTGGTTCTGCTTCAGTGGTTCAGTCAATTTCAACGTCACTGAATGCTATTGGTTATTCAGGTATTGGCTACCGTACTTCATCCATACGCACCGTACCGCTTGCAACTAAGGCAGGTGAGTCTTTTATTGATGCCACGCCAGAACAAGCAGCTTCAGGTGAGTTTCCACTATCACGCTTTTTATACGTTTACGTGAACAAGCGCCCTAACCAGCCTATGCAGCCTTTAGATAGAGAGTTTGTAAAACTGATTCTATCTAAACAAGGACAAGATGTAGTGGTACGTGATGGTTATGTTCCTTTACCTGCACCGCTAGTAGAAAAGCTGCGTAAAGATTTAGCACTTTAAGTCTGGCAGTAACCAAAAAGAGAAGAGGCCTTAGGCTCTCTTCTCTTTTGTCATTTAACTGTCATATAAAAAGATTAGATTGTTCATAAAGCAACTCTTAAAGCAGTTCTCCAAGCAATTTTCAAAGGTTAGGCTATGAAGGATATATCCTCAGTTTTAGAGCAACGACTTAATAGCTCTCGCATAAGGAAGCGCCGTAAATTTCGGGCTTTTAAAGATATTTTTGCACGTTACGGCATAGCTGCTGGTGGCATGGGGGTTATAGTCGCCATTACCCTTATTTTCTTTTATCTGCTTTACGAAGTGGTGCCGCTGTTTAAAAGCGCCGCCCTTGAAACAACCAGCAGTTTTTCTTTACCCAGTGAGTTAGCCACCAGTCAAAACCTTGCTTTGATTACTGAAGAGCAAAATGAACAAGCCGGCATTTTGACTCACCAAGGGCAGCTGGTTTTTTTTAGTACCCAAGATGGCACAGAAAAAGCCCGCCATCAGTTGCCCCTAGGCGAAGCCAGCATTACCAGCGTTAAAGAGAAAACCCCCAGCGACGCTAACCTAATGGTGGGTTTAAGTAATGGTGAAGTCATTGCGGTTAATACCCGCTTTCAGGTGCAATATAATAGCCAAGGTGAACGAGGCGGCATTAAGCCCACGGTTACACCGCTATTTAATAGCACGCCTTTTCAGCTAGATCCGTTGCAACGCGCCATTCAACAAGTAACCTACCAAAAACTTCACGATGGCTTTTTAGTTGCTGGGTTAGTTAACCGGGGTGAAGTGGTTTTAAACAAGGTAGAGCAGCGCACTAACTTTATTACCGGTGCTTCGATAGAAACCCTTAAACCGCTTACCTTTCCTAGTCAAACGAACTATCAGCGTCTACTTATTGCCCCTGAAGCAAGGTATATTTTTGCGCTAACGGCTAGTGGGCAACTCGATGTTTATAACGCTCAAAATTTAAATGCCATCGCTTTAGATCATAGTGTTCAGCTAGTCACAGCTAATCAAAAAGTGACTCAAATGATTTTTCAGCTAGGTCAGCAATCACTACTAATCGGTGATAATCAAGGGCAAATTAGCCAATGGTTTATGGTTAGAGATGAAAATAATGCCCAACGCTTAACCCACATTCGCACTCTAAAGCTGGGCGATGATCCCATTGACTTTTTAGAAGCAGAGCAGCGTCGTAAAGGTTTTGTTGCGATAGATACCACAGGGCGAGCGGGAGTTTTTAATACCACCGCTGAGAAAAAAGCTATCGACCTGCAACTACTAACTGATAGCAAGCCAAGCTTAATTAGCATGGCACCACGCGCCTCCATGCTTTTAGTGCAAGATGATCAGGGCGTTGTACATAACTTTGCAATCGATAACCAACACCCAGAAACCTCACTTAAATCCCTGTGGGGCAAGGTGTGGTACGAAGGTTACGAAGAACCAGAATACACTTGGCAGTCTTCTTCTGCTTCGACTGAATTTGAACCCAAGTTCAGCTTAACGCCCTTAGCCTTTGGTACGTTAAAAGCCGCCTTTTATGCCATGTTGTTATCCGTACCGCTAGCGGTTTGTGGTGCTATGTACACTGCCTACTTTATGGCACCTGCAGTACGCAACAAGGTAAAACCTGTTATTGAATTAATGGAAGCCTTGCCCACCGTTATTCTGGGCTTTTTTGCAGGTTTATTCTTAGCACCCTTTATGGAAAGCCATTTAACCGGCGTATTTGCGCTACTACTAATTATGCCACTGGGTATCGTTACTTTTGCTTTTG
>JAAYGA010000128.1 GCA_012727935.1 Pseudomonadaceae bacterium
CCCTAGGCTTAGGCTGGCGCGGCTCTACACCTTGATTTTGGTTATCCATACCTGTCATATCTTTTAAAACAGGACGGGCAGGACGGGCCATTTTCTGAGGGTGGGCTTTCTCTACCGGCTGAGACGTTGGTTCAACTTTTTTAGTTTGTGCCAAGCCCGTAGCAACAATGGTGACACGCAGCTCTTCTTCTAAACTGTTATCAAGCGATGTACCCACTATCACCGTTGCGTCATCAGAGGCAAATTCAGTAATAACGTTCATAACATCTTGGAATTCATGCAAGCCCATTTCAGAGTTAGCAATAACGTTAACCAAAATACCACGCGCACCCTTCAAGTCGACATCTTCAAGCAAAGGTGAACAAACGGCTTGTTCAGCAGCTTCGCGCGCACGCTGATCGCCCTTAGCAGAACCTGCACCCATCATAGCCATGCCCATTTCAGACATAACGGTACGCACGTCAGCAAAGTCTAGGTTAATAACGCCTGGGTTAGTAATAAGCTCAGCAATGCCTTGTACTGCACCTAGCAATACATCGTTAGCTGCAGCAAAAGCGTCTAGTAGGGTCGTATTTTTACCCATCACAGATAAAAGACGCTCGTTAGGAATGGTAATTAACGAGTCAACGTGCTGAACCAAATTAGCAATGCCTTCTTCAGCAATCAGCATTCTTTTACGCTGTTCAAAAGGAAAGGGCTTGGTAACAACAGCAACGGAAAGTATGCCAAGTTCTTTAGCAATTTCTGCAACAATAGGGGCTGCACCTGTACCAGTACCACCACCCATACCGGCAGTAATAAACAGCATATCAGCGCCCTGCAGAACTTCTTCAATAAGCTTGCGGTCTTCTAAAGCAGCTTGCCTGCCAATTTCTGGGTTAGCACCAGCACCCAAACCTTTGGTAATTTCGCCACCGAGTTGAATTACTGTTTTAGCAGCAACGTTTTTTAATGCTTGCGCGTCGGTGTTGGCACAAATAAATTCAACACCTTCAATTTTTGCGGAAACCATGTGGTTAACTGCATTACCACCACCACCACCTATACCAATAACTTTGATAACCGGTGATGCTGTAGGTGAACTGTCTACTAACTCAAAAGCCATTTATTATTCTCCCGAACCCAACTCTATGACCAGCTAAGGGGTACAGAAGCTGCCTGTAAAACCCTTGATTAACGATTAACTTTAGTTAGACCAACTAACACAAGTAACTAAATGTAAGTTGTCCAAAAAAACCCTAAAAAATTTATACTATAATAATAGCAAAGTAAGGCAGTTAATTAAAACTGCCTCTGAAACCAACGCTTTATTTTTACAGTAAAACCATCAGTGCCAGCATCAGTTCTTAACGTATCGTTACGATAACTTACTTCAGGTAAGTTTTCTGATTCAGTCCGCAATAATGCGTAGTGTAACAAACCTACCCCAGTGGCGTGAATTGGATTATTAACGACATCATCTAAACCAACAACAAACTGTGGGCTAGCTAAACGCACCGGCGCATGAAATATTTCTTCGGCTAATTCAACTGCCCCTTCCATTTTAGAAGTACCGCCAGTTAATACAATACCTGCAGGAATCAGTTCTTCAAAACCACTGCGACGTAATTCAGCTTGAATTAAAGTAAATAATTCATCATAACGCGGCTCTACGACTTCAGCTAACGCTTGGCGCGATAAATCACGCGGCTCTCTGTCGCCCACACTCGGCACTTTAAGCATTTCATCAGGGCCAGCCAATTGCGTTAAAGCACAAGCGTATTTAATTTTAATACTTTCAGCGTGAACCGTGGGGGTTCTTAAGGCCATAGCTATGTCATTGGTAACCTGGTCACCCGCAATAGGAATAACGGCTGTGTGGCGTATAGCGCCTTCTGCAAAAATAGCTATATCAGTAGTGCCGCCACCAATATCAACAATGCAAACACCCAGCTCTTTTTCATCTTCAGTTAACACTGAATAACTTGAAGCTAGCTGTTCTAAAATAATGTCTTCAACTTCTAAACCACACAAGCGCACACACTTTTCAATGTTTTGTACAGCATTCACTGCACAAGTCACCAAGTGTACTTTAGCTTCAAGACGAACACCCGACATACCCATAGGTTCGCGTATGCCTTCTTGGTTATCTATGGCGTACTCTTGCGGTAAAATATGAATTATTTTTTGGTCGGCAGGAATAGGCACTGCTCTAGCCGCGTCAATCACGCGCTCTAAATCGGCCTCGCCTACTTCACGGTCGCGTATAGCAACTATGCCGTCGGAGTTCATGCTATGAACATGACTGCCTGCAATGCCCACATAAACAGAATGAATTTCACAGCCAGCCATAAGCTCGGCTTCTTCTACTGCACGACGAATGGATTGCACGGTGGAGTCAATGTTAATAACCACACCCTTTTTTAAACCGCGTGAAGGATGGGAACCTAAGCCAATAATTTCTAGCTTGCCTTCAGGAGTACGCTGACCAACAATAGCAACGACTTTGGAAGTACCAATGTCTAGGCCAACAACTAGGTTGCCACGATGAGACTGCTGAGCCATAAGAAAGACCTACTCCTTAACTATTAATTAGTGAGCTTTTGCCAAGCTACAGACAGGCCGTTGGGGTAGCGTAAATCAACACTGGCTAATTTTTCAGCTTCTGCTGCTAACCAATGTTGCCAAGCCCATAAAAAACGATTAATTCGGGTTGCTATGTTATCACGCCCTATCAGCACACGAATACTAGCATTGAACTCTAACTGCCATGAACCACGTTGTTCATGGCGTAATTCGGTAAGCTGCAACCCTGAACTTTGTAACAAAGCATCAAGATCGTGCCAAAACTTTATTGCCTCAGCAAGTGTATCCTTTTTTGCATATATATGCCGCCCTAATTCTTGTGTATACTTGAAGCTTGGATTAAAGCCCACACCTTGCTCGTCAATTAAATAACCATCATTCCAATGCGCCCAAGGGGTGCGTTCAACCAGTTCTAAATGAATTTGATCGGGCCATTGCCTACGCACAACCACCGTTTTTATCCAAGGGTCTTGTTCTAAACTGGCCTTAAGGCTAGTTAAATCGACCAACCAAAAAGCATCGTTTAACCAAGGTAAGGTTCGTTCTTGCAGTTTTTTTAAATCAACCTGCTGCACTTCACCATAAATAGACACCTTTCCCACTGGCCTAGCTAAAGTAAAATTTAGCCACCAACCCACTAACAACAGCAGTAAACACAAGGGTGCCAACACTTTAATCCAGAAGATTGGCCTAGCCACGAAAAACCTTTAAGTTAGCCGTTTTTAAAATATTAATGACTAGCTGATCAAAGCTAATTCCGGCATAAGCGGCGGCTTGAGGTACTAGGCTGTGATCAGTCATACCCGGGCTAGTATTCACTTCAAGCAACCAAGGCTGCTTGGCTTCATCAACCATAATGTCAACCCTACCCCAGCTTTCACAACCCACCGCTTGGTAAGCATCTAATGCTAGCTGTTGAATGGCCGTTTCTTCTTCAAGGGTTAAGCCGCAGGGCAGTAAATATTGCGTATCAGTTGCGGTGTATTTGGCACTGAAATCATAAAAGTCATGGCTGGTTTTTAAGCCAATCACCGGCAAAGCCACACCATCCACAATGCTAACCGTAAATTCAGGCCCACTAATAAAACGTTCCGCCAAAATTCGTGTGTCGTAACAGCTAGCTTCAGCATAGGCAGCGGCTAGCTGTTCTACCGAAGTTACTTTGCTCATGCCAATGCTTGAACCTTCATGGGCAGGCTTAACCATTAAGGGTAAACCTAGTTTTTTTACTAGCTCTTGTGCATTGGTAGTAGAGCTAAGCAAGCTTGAAGCAGGCGTTGGCAAACCTAAGCCCTGCCACACTTGTTTACACTTAAATTTATCCATCCCCAAGGCAGAAGCCATGACATCACTGCCGGTGTAAGGAATACGCATCCATTCTAAAACCCCTTGAATGCTGCCATCTTCACCGCCCCGCCCATGCAGGGCAATAAAAGCACGGTCAAACTTTTCAGCAAGCAGCTGGGCAAGGGCCTCTTCACCTAAATCTAAACCAAAAGCATCCACACCAGAACGCAACAAGGCTTCTAATACGGCATTGCCGCTACGCAAAGAAACCTCACGCTCCGCAGAGCAACCGCCCATTAATACGGCTACCCGTCCAAAACCTTGCACTTCTTCTTTACTCAGGTTCATGAATACTTTTAACCTTTATTAATTATTACCATTATTAACTGTTACTTTTATTAACTGTTATTTTTACTAACAGTGACAAACTCAAGCTTGCTGGCTGTTAAACGTTGGGCAATGCCACCCACATCACCTGCCCCTTGGGTTAGCAATAAATCATCGGGGCGCAACACACCGGCTAACAAGTTTTCTAGTTCACTATTGTTGTCTAAAAACAAAGGGTCTAACTTGCCCCGCTGACGAATAGAGCCACTTAAACTGCGGCCATCAGCACCGGGAATGGCTGGCTCACCAGCAGCAAAAACATCCAATAAAATTAAAACGTCAACCTTGGATAAAACCTTTACAAAATCTTCATATAAATCACGGGTACGTGAAAAACGGTGTGGCTGATACACCATCACTAAACGGCGCTCTGGCCAGCCTTCACGCACGGCTTTAATCACCGCATCCACTTCACGGGGGTGATGGCCATAATCATCCACCAGCATGACTTCACCCTCACCTACCGGAAAGTTACCCATCAATTGAAAACGGCGGCCCACCCCTTGAAAACCTGCCAAACCACTAACAATGTAAGAATCATCAATGCCTTCATCGGTGGCCACGGCTATGGCGGCCAGTGCATTTAAAACATTGTGGCGACCCGGTATTTTTAAACTAATATCTAAAGCTGCGTGCTTACCTGGGCGCAGCACGGTAAAGCTAATTTCTCGGCCCAGCTGTTTAAAGTTAATCGCGCGGTAATCGGCTGCTTCATTAAAACCATAGGTTAAAATGGGGCGGCTAATTTTAGGCATAATTTCCATAACGATTTCATCGTCAGTACAAATAACCGCCAAACCATAAAAAGGCAGGTTATGCAGAAACTCTAAAAAAGTTTGTTTCAGTTTTTGAAAATCGCCACCATAGGTCGACATATGGTCGGCATCAATATTGGTAACAATGGAAACCACCGGCTGCAGGTGTAAAAAAGAAGCATCCGATTCATCCGCCTCTGCCACCAAATAACGCGACTCGCCCAAACGGGCATTGGTGCCAGCTTGGGTTAATTTGCCACCAATAACAAAGGTAGGGTCTTGGCCTGCTTCAGCAAGAATAGAAGCAATTAAACTGGTAGTGGTAGTTTTACCGTGGGTGCCAGCAACAGCAATACCGTGCCGAAAGCGCATGAGTTCAGCCAACATTTCTGCACGGCGCACCACAGGAATGCGTGCCTCTAAGGCCGCTTTAATTTCAGGGTTGCTTTCATTAATGGCACTTGAAACCACAACCACGTCGGCCCCTGCAATGTTTTTTGCAAGGTGGCCAATGCAAATTTTAGCGCCAAGGCTTGCTAAACGTTCAACTACTGCACCCGATTTTAAATCTGAACCACTGATTTTATAGCCTTGGGTTAGCAACACTTCGGCAATACCACACATGCCAGAGCCACCTATTCCAACAAAATGAATGTGCCGAATACGGCGCATCGTGGGTACTTGGTAGGCAAGCTCGTTCATGGGGTATCCTTCAAAATAGTGGTTAGCATTTGTTGGCCAGCATTTTTAGATGCCAGCTGGAAAGCGTTTTCTGCCATAACGGCTAGGTGTTGGCGGTCTGCCAATGGGCCGCTTAATAATGCGGCCAACGAAGTAGGCGTTAATTGCGGTTGCGGTAAAAGTACCGCAGCCTCGGACTTGGCTAGAAAACGGGCATTATGCGTTTGATGGTCGTCGACTGCAAAGGGAAAAGGCACTAAAACTGAAGCAACTCCAACTACAGCTAATTCTGCAAGGGTTAAAGCGCCAGCACGGCAAATAACCACATCAGCCCAGCTTAATGCCTCGGCCATGTCTTCTATGAAATCACTTACCTTTACCCTTGCGGCTAAGGCTGGGTTTTGGTTATAGAGTGCTTGGGTGCTGGCTAATTGCTGCTTGCCTGTTTGGTGATGAACTTGAGGCCAGTTAGCTTTAGGGCATTTGTTTTCAACAAGCAAAGCAAGGGCTGCTGGCAAGCTAGTGTTTAATATTTGTGCGCCTAAACTGCCACCCACCACCAAAATACGCAAAGGCCCTTCACGCAAGGCATAACGTTCAGCCGGTGGCGGTAAATTTAACAATTCTTCACGCACGGGGTTACCAACACACATAACCTTAGCCTTGCCAGCAAACGCCTGAGGAAAGGCAGTAAAAACACGCCTAGCCAAATAAAATAAACTTTTATTAGTCATCCCAGGTAAGGCATTTTGCTCATGCACATAAAGCGGAATGCCCAACAACCAAGCGGCCAAACCACCTGGGCCACTGGCAAAACCACCAAAACCTACCACCCTAGCCGGTTTAACCTTGCGTAAAATTTTAATGGCTTGCCATAGGCTGGCCAATAACTTAAAAGGCGCTAAGGCCAAGGTTTTTAGACCCTTGCCGCGCAAGCCTGAAATACTTAAAGCATAAAAAGGAATGCCCGTTGCAGGCACACGCTGGGCTTCCATGCTATTAGAACTGCCCAACCAAACCACTGTTTCGCCCTGTTGCTGTAATAATTTGGCTAGGGCTAGTGCAGGGAAAATATGCCCACCTGTACCACCTGCCATCACTAAAGTGGGTTGCGGCTGAGCAGGTTGAGACTGGGTGTCACTCATTTATTTTGCTCCAAAACACGCATGTTTACGGCGTTCATAATCGGCTCGAAAAATTAAGCCCAACATCATACCACTGGCAACCAAGCTGCTGCCGCCGTAGCTAATCAGCGGTAAGGTTAAGCCTTTAGTGGGCAATAAGCCGGTATTCACACCCAAATTAACCATCACTTGGGTTGCAAAAATAACCCCCAAGCCATAGCACAAGTAAGCTGAAAAAAAGTGACCAATTAATTCACAACGGCGGCCAATTAAAAATATTCGGCTAATGAACACAACAAACAACGCCAGCGTAATTAAACCGCCAATTAAACCTAACTCTTCAGCCAGAATAGAAAAAATAAAGTCGGTATGCGCTTCAGGAAGGTAAAAAAGTTTTTGTACACTATTACCCAAACCCAAGCCCACCCAATGCCCGCGCCCAAAGGCTATTAGCGCCTGAGTTAACTGGTAGCCTGAATTAAATTGATTAGACCAAGGGTCGGTAAAACTGGTTAAGCGTTCAACCCGATAGGGTTCCATAATGGCAATAAAGGCCAAGCCTAGTACAGCCACTAACAACACCAATAAAAAGTGTTGTAACCGCACACCGGCTAAAAAAACCATGCCCATCACAGCCGCCATAACCACCACTAGGCTGCCATAATCTGGCTGGAAAATAAGCAAACCGCCATAGGCCAGAACTAGGAATAAAGGTTTAATAAAACCACTGAACGTTTCACGAACCTGCTGTAATTGGCGCGACAAATAACTTGCCATATAAATAATTAAACAAATTTTTGCCACTTCAGAGGTTTGTAAATTAAAAAAACCCAAGCTAATCCAACGTGTGCTGCCATTAACTTCACGCCCCACCAGCAATACTAGGGTTAAAAGTATAAAGGCAACCAATAAAAAAACATGGCCATATTTTTTTATAAAAGCCAGTGGTGCTTGGCTTACTAAAAATGTAACCAACAAACCCAAGACAGCAAAAATACCCTGCCGTATAGCATAATGTTGGGCATTATTGGAAAGAAATTCAGCCACCGCAACCGAAGCCGAACTCACCATAATCCAGCCTAAAGCCAAAAGCGTTAGGCTACTTAAAACTAACCAGCCATCAAGGTAGCGCATTGAACTTAAATGCAAAGTGTGGCTTTGTGTCTTTAAATAAGAAAAAATTGGCAAGCGAAACCTTAACTTGGCAAGTCGATTACGCACTGAGCAAAAACCTCGCCACGGTGTTCAAAACCATTGAATTGATCAAAACTAGCGCAGGCAGGTGACAGTAATACTTGATCGCCCTCAACTGCTTGATTGGCTAACCAAGTCACCGCTTCTGGCAAGCTGGCCAAAAATTGGTGTTTTAAATCTGTGGGTAAAAAATCTGCAATTAAAAGCGCATCACGACCAATTAAAGCCACCCCTGCAATGTTGGTGGCTAAGGCTGTTGCCAGTGATGAAAAGTCTTGGCCTTTGCCCTCACCGCCTAACACTAACCACAAAGGCGCTTCAGGCTTAGCCAAACCCTTAACAGCCGCTAACATAGCGCCCACATTGGTGGCTTTAGAATCATTGTAAAAAGCTACTTTATTGCGGCAGGCCACAAATTCACAACGGTGCGCTAAGGGCTTAAAGGCAACTAGGGCAGAGCGCATAGCAGCCACAGGAAAACCGGCCACCAAACCCAAAGCAAAGGCCGCTAAAGCATTGCTTAAACCGTGATCGCCCACCAAAGGCACTTCACTTGCGGGCATTAAAGGCATATCACCCTTAATTAACCAACATTCATCGCCTAGGTGAATTAAACCCAGTTCGTTTTCTTGGCTAGGTGTATTCAGCCCAAAATTGAGTCTGGCAGCTTTCAAACCGTGAATGGGGAAGGTTTTAGAATCTTCACGGTTAAATACTGCGGTAGAACAATGGTGGTAAATGCGCTGTTTGGCAAAAATATAATCAGCAAAATCAGCGTAGCGGTCTAGGTGGTCTTCACTAATATTTAACACCACCGCCGCTAACGCATTTAAAGATTGGGTAGTTTCTAGCTGAAAAGAAGACAGCTCTAGCACGTAAAGGTCGTGTGGGCCTTGGGCGAGTAAATCAAGCACTGGCAAGCCAATATTCCCACCCACGCCTACTTTTTTACCTGCTGCGCTAGCCATCTCACCTAACAAGGTTGTTACAGTACTTTTAGCATTAGAACCTGTAATTGCAATAATGGGCTGCTGAACCTCACGGCAAAAAAGTTCGATATCACCAATCACTTCAACGCCTTGCTGGCGTGCAGTTGTTATTGCTGTGTCGGTCACGCTAATGCCCGGGCTT
Organism: Pseudomonadaceae bacterium; assembly: GCA_012727935.1. Lineage (GTDB taxonomy): Bacteria > Pseudomonadota > Gammaproteobacteria > Pseudomonadales > Halomonadaceae > Marinospirillum. The sequence goes on from JAAYGA010000128.1 coordinate 9,125, forward strand.
ACCACTAAACAACTAACAGAACAGGTTAGCTCAACATCTAACGGCCCCAACCAGATTGAAACGTTGGGCCACTCTTGACGAAAAACTTCCAGGCCTGGAGGGTTAAGCCGCGTATCTGCAATGGAAAAAGATTTACCCTGAGCCGACAAGTGGCTAGCAATTGAC
>JAAYGA010000129.1 GCA_012727935.1 Pseudomonadaceae bacterium
GGTTTTGGCTGCGGCCTAGGTCAATCAGCAGTAAATCGGTTTCGCCTTTGTCGGTTCGCAGCTGAGGCGTTAGTGTTTTTCTAGCTGCAGTAACGGGCGCAAAAGCCGTAACCACTAAAGACAAGGGTGAAGTAATGGATTTTTCTTGCCCCTGCTCGTCTTCCCAAACAGTACGCATCGACATGGAATCTTTGCCGACTGGAATGGCAATGCCTAGCTGCGGGCAAAGTTCCATACCTACTGCATAAACGGTATCGTAAAGGGCTTGATTTTCGCCGGTGTGATTGGCTGCCGACATCCAGTTAGCCGATAATTTAATATCGCTCAACTGGTTAATGCTGGCTGCTGCAATGTTAGTAATCGACTCAGCTACCGCCATACGGCCAGAAGCGGCTGGGTTAATTAGAGCCAGCGGCGTGCGCTCGCCCATTGCCATGGCTTCACCCACTTCGGTAAAAGGCGTTGCCGTGGTTACCGCACAATCTGCCACAGGCACTTGCCAAGGGCCAACCATCTGATCACGGGCGACCAGGCCAGAGACGCTGCGGTCACCGATAGTAATTAAGAATTGTTTGCTGGCAACGGTGGGCAAGCTAAGAATGCGCTCAGCTGCATCTTTAATAGAAATACCTTCAAGATTTAACTCAGGCAAGGCTAAGGTTTGGCGCTCAAAGCTACGCTGCATCTTGGGTGGCTTGCCAAACAACACGCTCATGGGCAAATCCACCGGCTTGGTTTCAAAATGCCCATCGGTCACGGTTAAATGGTGTTCAGCTAAGGCTTCACCGACCACAGCATAGGGCGCACGTTCACGCTTACATAGCTTGTCGAATAATTCTAGGCTGGCTGGCGCTATGGCTAAAACGTAACGCTCTTGCGCTTCGTTGCACCAAATTTCTAGCGGACTCATGCCCGGTTCAGCGTTAGGCACGGCACGTAAGTCGAACAAGCCGCCTCGCTCGCCGTCTTTCACTAATTCAGGCAAGGCGTTAGAAAGCCCGCCCGCACCCACGTCATGAATAAAGCAAATGGGGTTGTCTTCACCCATGCCCCAGCAGCGATCAATCACTTCTTGGGCACGGCGTTCTATTTCTGCGTTGTCCCTTTGCACTGAAGCAAAGTCTAAGTCAGCACTAGAAGAACCAGTAGCCATAGACGAAGCTGCGCCACCACCCAAGCCAATATTCATGGCAGGGCCGCCCAGCACAATTAACTTAGCGCCAACAGGAATTTCGCTTTTTTGTACATGATTAGGGCGAATATTACCCAAACCACCCGCCAACATAATCGGCTTGTGGTAACCACGGCGCTCAACACCGTTTAAGCCTAGGGTGTTTTCTTCGTAGGTACGGAAGTAACCAGTAAGGTTAGGGCGGCCAAATTCGTTATTAAAGGCAGCACCACCTAAAGGGCCTTCTAGCATAATGTCTAGCGCAGTAACGATACGCTCAGGCTTGCCGTAATCTTCGGCTTCCCAAGGCTGGGTGTAGCCTGGAATACGCAGGTTAGACACAGTAAAACCGGTTAACCCCGCTTTGGGTTTAGAACCAATGCCCGTAGCGCCTTCATCACGAATTTCACCACCGGCACCGGTTGCCGCACCTGCATAGGGCGCTATAGCCGTGGGGTGGTTGTGAGTTTCGACCTTCATTAAAATGTGTACCGCTTCTTCTACCGGCTGCCAGCTATGGCTTTCAGGCTGGGGGAAGAAACGTGGCGCGGTATAACCTTCAATAACAGAAGCATTATCGCTGTAGGCAGATAAAACGCCTTCAGGCGACAGCTTGTGGGTGTTACGAATCATGCCAAACAACGAATGCGGCGAATCTTCACCATCAATCGTCCAGTCGGCATTAAAAATTTTGTGGCGGCAATGCTCAGAGTTAGCCTGCGCAAACATCATTAGCTCAACGTCGTTCGGGTTGCGGCCAAGGTTAGTAAAGCTAGTGACTAGGTAATCAATTTCATCGTCTGCCAGCGCCATGCCTAAATCTAGGTTGGCTTTGACTAACGCTTCACGGCCACCGCCTAAAATATCAACGCTTGCCAGTGGGCGTGGGCTTTCATGGCGGAATAACTGCTGCGCGTCTTCTATGCTAGTCAGCAAAGTTTCGGTCATGCGGTCATGTAATAAACTTGCCACCGCAGTCTGTTCAGCCGTTGTCAGGCTGGCAGTGCTTTGTAAGTAATACGCAAGGCCACGCTCTAAACGCAACACTTCTGTTAAGCCGCAGTTATGGGCTATATCGGTTGCTTTAGAAGACCAAGGCGATTGGGTGCCTAAACGTGGTACCACAAGGAAAAGCGTGCCATTAGGCTGGTGCTGTTCACTGGTGGGGCCATAATTTAATAGGGCTTCAAGAACCTGAGTTTGCTCTGAATTTAGCGGGGTATTAACGTCTGCTAAATGCAGGTATTCAGCATAAATGCCGGTGATAGAGGCAGAAACGGCTTGAAGCTGGTTCAAAAGTTTCTGGGAACGAAAAGCTGATAGGGCAGGGGCGCCGCGCAGTTGGAGCATTAGCAAGCCTCGTCAGAGCAGGAAAAAAGGAATAAAAAATTAGGGCGTTGAATTGTGCTAAATGATAGCGCAAACAAGCAATTAGGGCTACGAAAGAACAAAATTTGCACAGGGAGTCACAAAAATAAAACTAAGAAGAGGGTTTTTTTAAACACTATTTGCTAAGCTTACAAAACATCAACCATAAATAAATCCTAATTACAAGAATCGTCTAATCGGCAACTCTTTGATCTAGCTGCTAGTTTACTAACTTTTTGGCAGCACTTAACTGCAGGCTTGGTCATTCAATTCAAGCATAAATCAAATCGAGCGGTATTCGATGAGACCTTCTAAATATGAAATTAAAAAAATCCCTACTATTACTACTGCTACTAATGTTTTTAGTAGTTGCTGGTTGTAAACAAACAGACCCTTTAAGCCAAGTACTTAAAACAGGCACTTTAACTGTGGCGATGCGTAATACCCCTGCGGTATTTTACGAGCACCGCGATGGCTATGCAGGCTTTGAATATGAGCTGGTTAAGTCGTTCGCTGACCATTTAGGGGTTAAGTTAAAAGTAATTAACTTGGCCAATGCTTTAGAAATGGAGCAAGCAGTACTTAAGGGCGAGGTTGACATGGCTGCCGGTAGTTTAGGGCTAACATTAGACCGTAGTCGTCGGTTTTCAGCTACAGCACCACTTTTACACAGCCCACAAATGGTAGTTTACCGTACCGGCCATTTTCGCCCAAAAAGTTGGCAAGATGTAATAGAAAGAACATCTTTGGCAGTGTTGGCTGGTTCGCGTCAGGCTGAAGTATTGCAAAGCCAACAAGTATTGCACCCACATTTAAGTTGGATGGAAACTGAAGACCTAGAAGTGACTGATTTATTGAAAATGGTTCAAGATGGTGATTTAGATTACGCCCTAGTTAGCACGCAAGACTTCAACATTAACCGTTTTTTCTTTCCACGTGTGGCGGTGGCTTTTGATGCTGAAGTTTCATCTGCATTAGTGTGGCTTTTTTCAAAACAAGACCATTCTAAGTTAGAACGTGCGGCAACAAGCTACATTAATTTAGCGCAAGCATCCGGCACAATCAGCGAGGTGCGTGAGCGTTATTATCGCCACGAACAGTATTTAGAGTATGTGGGCGCACCTTTGTTTTTGCGTCATGTGCGTACACGTTTACCACAATATGAAAGCCATTTTCGTCATGCTGCAGAGCAACAAAGCTTAGATTGGCTTTTGTTGGCTGCAGTGGCCTTTCAAGAGTCACACTGGCGAAAAAATGCCGTATCACCAACGGGTGTGCGTGGTTTAATGATGTTAACTCAACGTACAGCTAACGAACTGAATGTAGATAGATTAAACCCTCTTGAAAGTATTGAAGGTGGTTCGCGTTATTTAAAACAGTTGTATGACCGTATGCCAGAAAGTGTGCAGGGTCGAGATCGTCTTTATATGGCCTTAGCTTCTTATAATGTAGGTAAAGGGCATTTGGAAGATGCGCGTAAAATTACCGAAAGCCAAGGTTTTAATCCTAATAGTTGGGATGATGTTGCAAAACATTTACCCTTATTAACGCAGCGTAAATGGTACCGTCAAACTCGTTATGGTTATGCCAGAGGTAATGAGCCCGTTGCTTATGTACATAATATTCGCCGTTATTTAGAAATTTTAGAATGGCATCAGCGTAGCCAAGAAGGGTTCTTAGAATTATTAGAAGAACGTGCCTCTAAGGTAAAGTTTGAAACAGCTTTTCGTAAAGTACCTGCAATAATTTAATACCTAAATTTTATTTATATAAAAGTAATAAAAAACCCCTACTAATTAATTAGTAGGGGTTTTTTTATTTCAGATCAGAAAACCTTATTCTAGTTATTTACTAAACAGAGTAGTACATATCAAATTCAACTGGGTGAGTAGTAGTGTTTAAACGCTGCACTTCTTTGTTTTTTAATTCAATGAAGGCATCAAGCAGCTCGTCAGTAAATACACCACCTTTAGTTAAAAATTCACGGTCGGCATTTAAAGCGGCTAAGGCTTCTTCAAGGCTGCTAGCCACTTGTGGAACCTGCGCTGCTTCTTCAGGTGGCAAGTCATACAAGTTTTTGTCCATTGCATCGCCGGGGTGAATTTTGTTTTGAATGCCGTCTAGGCCAGCCATTAACAAAGCAGCAAAGCAAAGGTAGGGGTTGGCACCTGGGTCGGGGAAGCGGGCTTCCACACGGCGGGCTTTAGGGTTAGAAACATAAGGAATACGGATAGAAGCGGAGCGGTTTTTGGCTGAGTAAGCCAACATAACGGGTGCTTCAAAACCCGGTACTAAACGCTTGTAAGAGTTAGTTAGCGGGTTGGTAATGGCGTTTAAGGCTTTAGCATGTTTAATAATGCCGCCAATATAAAAAAGCGCCATTTCTGACAAGCCGCCGTAACCATCGCCCGCAAACAAGTTAATGCCATCTTTAGTGAGCGACTGGTGAACGTGCATACCAGAACCACTATCGCCAACCAAAGGCTTGGGCATAAAAGTCGCTGTTTTACCGTAGGCATGAGCAACATTGTGTACGCAATATTTTAAACGCTGCACTTCATCGGCTTTTTTTACCAGCGTATTAAAAGCCACGCCAATTTCGCACTGGTTAGCCGTAGCAACTTCATGGTGATGCACTTCAATTTTTAAACCCATAGCAGTCATGGCATTACACATAGCACCACGAATTTCATGGGAAGAATCGACAGGAGGCACAGGCATATAACCGCCTTTTACACTAGGTCTGTGCCCCATGTTGCCGCCTTCAATTGTAGCGTTAGAAGACCAAGCCGCTTCTTCTGAGCCAATTGAATAAGAAGAGCCGGACATGGCGATCTGCCACTTCACATCATCAAAAATGAAAAACTCGGGTTCAGGGCCAAAATAGGCAATATCAGCAATACCAGTCGATTTTAAATATTCTTCAGCGCGTAAGGCAATCGAGCGAGGGTCGCGCTCATAGCCTTGCATAGTCACTGGCTCAATAATATCGCACTGAATAATTAGAGTGACCTCATCGGTGAAAGGGTCCAGCACAGCGGTTGAATCATCAGGAAGCATAATCATGTCTGATTCATTAACGCCCTTCCAACCCGGCATAGAAGAACCGTCAAACATCTGGCCATTTTCGAAAAATTCTTCATCAACGTAAGAGGAAGGAATAGTAATGTGGTGTTCCTTACCTTGGGTGTCGGTAAAACGTAGATCAACCCACTTTACATCGTGTTCAGTAATGATAGCCAGGCTCTTCTGGGACATGCTTGCCTCCATATTTGGCATTTGGTGTTAGGTATTTGGTGTAATGCTTACTAGATTACTGGCCTTAGTTAGCGTTATTTTTTTGAATAAAACTCAGCCAACTCAAGGCAAGTAGATGCTGCAAATTAGACCATAAATAGCTTTGATGCACTATATCTGAACATTATTTAGTTAAGTCATTTGCAGGTAAATGGGTGGGTTAGCAACTTAAAAAAACATCCAAATAGCCAGTTTTAGGCGGTGTATAATTTAATATTATGGTTCTTTTTTTAAGAAAATTTGAAAATCTCTACTATAATTTAATATTATGGATGTGGCTGAGACGCAGGGTTCATCATGGTAAACACTTGGTCTGCACTTGGTTTGTGGGCAGATTTTGGAGCGCAAGGTTTACCATGGTAAATAATTAGGCGCTGTAGACCGACTTTATTTTTATTTTTTCTGCTTGAACACAAAGCATGTTGCCGTCTTCTAAAACTATCCAACACCAACCTTCATCTGTTCCTTCTTGTGAGTCAGCTAAACGGTCAATAGCTAGCTGGCCAGACACCTTTTCACCATTAGTAAGCCTAGCTTCTACCTTTGCTCTGAAGTTATTTGGCCTAATAAGTAAGTGATCTCTATTGTAGTGAGCAGTATTTAAGTCTGAAGTTAGCTCTTCTACTAACGCTTCTGTATTTCCTTCTTCTGTATTTTCTAGTGATTTTTTATCTAGCTGTAGCTTTAAAGCTTCGTAGGAATCGCTAATCATTTGCCTGCTTGTCGTCCCCGATTCAACTTTTGAGGCAAGTTGTTGGGCAAGTTTTGGTGAGATTTCATCAATTTTTCGAAGGATGCCAATAAGCTGTGCATCAGTTGTGTGGTTTTTTTCAAGTAGGCTACTTAAATGGCTAGGTATTCCAATTAAATTGACATATCTGGATACCCATCCAGCAGTTTTGCCTATTTTTTTAGCAATTTTCTTTTGAGACCAACCAATGTTTTTAAGTTTATCGAAGGCTTCGGCAAGCTCTAAGGCTGTTAAATCATCGCGTTGTAAGTTTTCTGTTAATTGAAAAGCAATACGGTTATGAATACCTTCAGGCACTTCAACCAAAGTAACCCTTGCAGACTTAGAGTGATTTATTTTAAGTGCTCTAAGTCTTCGTTCGCCGGTAATTAATAGGTATTTAGTCGCGCTTATTTTAGAAACCTCTAAGGGTAAGCGTTGCCCCTCTTGTTTTATTTGTTTTGCTAGCTCTAAAAGCTTGTCTTCATCAAATATTTTGCGTACTTGCTCTTCTACTTCAATGTTTTCTAGTTCTAAAGTAAAAGTATCACCCACTTTGGGTCTTTTATTTTTACTACTAATTAAGCTTGATGAGTTTGTTGTTGCTGGTAGCGTTAGTGAGCTTAATCCATCTAAAAAATCATCATTTTTTTTAATTTCGTTCATTATTTACACCTGTACGTTCAAAAATTTCTTCAATGGCTTCTGTAAGCTCTAGGCTTGCTAATCTTGCAGCACCCGATCTTATTTTCCAAATGGGTTTAGCTTGGTTAGTTGCTTTGTCTATGGTTGAGCGGTTAGCTATAACTGTTTCCATCATTAGGTTACCTAGCTTTTCGCGTAGCTTTTTAATGGCTTGATGCTGCTGTTTATTACGAGCATTAAAGCTATTAATTAAGATGCCAGCAATTTCCAAGTCTTTTTTACCAATTTTTTGTAACTTTTCAACAACTTCAAATAGACCGCTTAGACTATCAACAACAAAACTTGATATTTGTAGGGGCATAATAATTTTGTCAGCTGCAACTATTCCCGCTAAAAATAAATTACCTAAAGATGATGGGCAGTCAATAATAACTAGATCATAATTTTGAGCAAAAATTGCTAGGTTGTTGTGTGGGTTAATAATTGTATTTAAAGGTGCTTTTTCTTGGGTATAAAGTTGCTGGTCATTAATTCTTGATGGAATTAAATCAATGCCGTACTTGCAATTAAGTACAGTTATTTTTTCTAGGTTAGGGTCAAATAAATTAACTGAGCAGGTAAACCGTTTTGGAAGTTGTTCTATTTGCTGCCGGGTTGCAATTTTTGTGCTTAGATTGCCCTTGCCGTCCATGTCGATTACTAGCACTTTTAATTTTTTTTGCGCTGCATAATAGGCTGTTTGTAGAATTAATGCTGATTTTCCTACGCCGCCTTTTTGATTGGCAAAAGCTAGCTTGATGGTCATGGTATATCCCTTAATGTTTCTAGTTTTAATATTATGCTTAACTGCACCATTAAATGACAATTACTGCGCCACTAACTAAGCATTAGCTAGGCATTAAGTACAAAAAATGAAATTGCGAAGCTAGAATTTTTTGACTTTTAGTCATTAGGATTTCACCATTAAAACTATCAATAAGTAGCGATATTCGTTATACTTACGCGCCCATTTTTTAAGGTTGGTCAAGTTAATCTATTTTATGTTTGGCCAGCCTCTCCTTCACCCTTCCGGTTTAACCGGGGAGTAATCTGTGATAGATAAACTACGTAACATTGCCATTATTGCTCACGTTGACCATGGTAAAACAACTCTGGTTGACAGCCTTTTAAAGCAATCTGGAACGCTTGACCGTCGCGAAGCTGAAAATGATCGCGTGATGGACTCTAATGACCAAGAAAAAGAGCGTGGCATTACAATTCTTGCCAAAAATACTGCCATTACTTGGAATGATTACCGCATCAACATTATTGACACCCCCGGCCACGCCGACTTTGGTGGTGAAGTTGAGCGCGTTTTGTCGATGGTTGATTCTGTATTGCTGATTGTTGATGCAATTGACGGCCCAATGCCACAAACACGTTTTGTAACTCAAAAAGCGTTTGCGCGTGGCTTAAAGCCAATTGTTGTTATTAATAAAATTGATCGCCCCGGTTCACGCCCTGATTGGGTAATGGATCAAATTTTTGATTTGTTTGATAACTTAGGCGCTACTGAAGACCAGTTAGATTTCCAAGTGGTTTACACTTCAGCACTGAACGGTATTGCTGGTATGGACCCTGAAGCTATGACGGAAAATATGGATCCGTTATTCCAGACCATCGTTGACCTAGTTCCACCACCAAATGTTGACCCTGAAGGCAGCTTCCAAATGCAGATTTCTGCATTAGACTATTCTAGCTACGTGGGTGTTATTGGTGTTGGCCGTATTACTCGCGGTCGTGCGCTACCTAACCAGCAAGTGATTGTTATTGATAGTGAAGGGAAACACCGTAGAGCTAAAATTGGTCAGGTAATGACTTATCACGGCCTACAACGCAATGAATCACCTGACGGCGCTGAAGCAGGTGATATTATTTGTGTAACAGGTATTGATCCACTATTTATTTCTGACACCTTGTGTGATCCAAACAATCCTGAAGTTATGCCACAGCTAACCATCGACGAGCCAACAGTGACCATGACTTTCCAAGTCAATAACTCACCTTTTGCTGGTAAAGATGGTAAGTATGTAACTAGCCGTAACATTAAAGAGCGTTTGGAAAAAGAGCTAGTACACAACGTTGCGCTACGTGTTGAAGAAACCGACAGCCCAGACCGTTTCCGTGTTTCTGGCCGTGGCGAACTTCACTTGTCAGTATTAATTGAAACCATGCGTCGTGAAGGTTTTGAGCTAGGTGTTTCGCGTCCTGAAGTAATTATTAAAACCGTTGATGGCGTTAAGCAAGAGCCTTACGAAGAAGTAATTATTGACGTTGAAGAACAAAACCAAGGTTCTATTATGGAAGAGTTGGGCAAGCGTAAAGCTCGCATGACCAACATGAACCCCGATGGTAAAGGCCGCGTACGTTTAGACTTTATTATTCCTTCACGCGGTTTGATTGGTTTCCGTAACCAGTTTATGACCATGACTTCAGGTACTGGTATTTTAACCAGTATTTTTGACCATTATGGTCCATTAACTGAAGGTGTTGTTGAGCACCGTAACAATGGTGTCTTGGTTTCTATGTGTAGCGGTAAAGTATTAACCTATGCACTAACCACCCTGCAAGACCGTGGCCGTTTGTTTGTTGGCCCAGGTGTTGACGTTTACGAAGGCATGATTGTTGGTATTAACGCTCGTGATACTGACATGACAGTTAACCCAACTAAAGCTAAGAAACTCGACAACATGCGTGTTTCTGGTCATGAAGAAACGATTCAGTTAACGCCAGCTCTGAAATATAGCCTAGAGCAAGCGTTAGAGTTCATTGATGACGATGAGCTAGTTGAAGTGACACCTAACTTCTTGCGTATGCGTAAAATACATTTAACTGAAACTGCACGTAAGCGTTCAGGCAAGATTTAACCAATCTAGCAGTTATAAAAAGGCGGCCTTAGGGTCGCCTTTTTTTACAAGTGACTTTTATTTAATGATTATTGTAAAAGGAGTAGGTAATGCGTAGAAGTAGTAATTTTCGACGTTATTTAATTCCCTTAGTACTCTTGGGCATGATTATTTCTTTACTTTTACCGCGTAATGAAAAACTAGCTGCTGAGCTAGAGCAAGAAGCTAAACAGGAAGCTACTAAAGAAGCAGCAAAAAATGCACGTAGCTATGGTCAGGGCACGGGTCGTGTTTATGGTTTAACCGAAAATGACCGGCGTGATTTTAACCTAGGTGCAAATCCTGAAAGGCGTATTTTGCAAGAATTAGGCAAGCGAACCGATTTAATCCCCCAAAAAGGTGTGTTAGGCGGCACTATGGCTTTTGTGTTGCAAGAATCTGTCGTATTAAATCGCCATTGGGTATTGGCCGTTTTTGAAGATGGGCATGTGCGTGGGCAAGCCTTGTATGAATACCAAATTAACGGCCAAGATGAATTTAGCTGGAAACTATTAGCTAGCCAGCCAGACTAGCTTTAAATTGCTTTTGAAAAAGTTACTGACGCTTTAAGTCTTTAAGAATAAAACGTGCTGGGTTAAGGCAGTTAACCAGCGCTTGCTCAAAAGGTGCTGGTTCGCCCACTAGCTGACTGGCCAATAATTCAGCGCTAATCGGAATACTGGCTAAGCCCCGTGAGCCATGGCCAATATTTAGCCATAAGCCAGCATGATTCCACTCGCTAGGAAAGTCTGAAATAGCTAGGCTAGATTGCGTTGATTGATAGTTTTTTTGCCAAGCTTCAATCGCGGGCACTTGCCCAACCAGCGGTAAATAGTCAGGCGAAGCGCAGCGAAAACTTACTCGCCCACCAAGCGGGCTTGATGAAGATAGCTCTGCTAACAAATTGGGTAATACCGCAGTTAATTCCTGCTGATTTTGTAGTTGCCCAGCTTGGCTCAGTTCAAGGCTTGAGTCTTCAACATCAAAAGTCGCTCCAAAACAAAGCGTATTATCAGCCGGTGGAA
>JAAYGA010000130.1 GCA_012727935.1 Pseudomonadaceae bacterium
GCTTAGATGGGCTGATTGCTGAATGTAGTCCCGGGGGCATCATAATAGGTACCTCATTTATCTATAGCATAGGTAGTGTTAGTGCTATTTGTATCAGCGTCGACCTCTTTTCTAGCAGAATATATAAGTAGCTTTTTTCGTAACACTGGTTCTTTGTAAGTCTCTGATGTGGTGGAGAATAGGACTGGTGTAAGCTTCTCCAAAGTCCACACTATACTAGTTAGCTCCAAAACAGTGCCTTCAAACATAAAATCATTACAACCATAACGAATGATGAATTTCTGAGCTTCCATTAGCCCTCCGCTTTTGCTTGTTGGTTGGTTGTCATAACTCAAGACCATCTACCAGCTTTTTTGCCAACTCAAGATCGGATAACCGATTACGGGCAATCTCCATCTCTCTGTTAATATCTGCATTTACAGCATTAACCCACTCTTGGTTTATTTCTTTAGGCCAGTGCATTGAGTACACCCAGTTTGAGTTTACAAGCTGTGCTACCTTACGCTCTGCGCTGACATACGCCTTGCCAAAAAAATTCAATCCTGCAAACTGTTTTTTGTACCGAAAATCATATGCGGTCATTTCATTATTTCCCCATGTCATATAATTTCATTTTAATGCCTCCGCAGTAGTAAAGTAACATAAGTGCTGTAGCGCCTCTTCCCAGGCCGTATCGATTATACGACAATCTTTAAACTCTGTTCTGATTATAGCTGCCTCGTATACTCGCGCAGCATATATCGTACAGCGCTCAAAGTACGCTTGTCTTAACAAAGCTCTGGCCCAGTATGGTGAGTCAAAATCGCAATTACGAAAGTTTGTATGCGTAGCATTCATATAGCTCATACTGCACTTTTCAAATTTGCACGAGTAAAAACGCGCTGCGGTGAGTATTGCGCTATCTAACTCTGTATGGCTGAATATGCAGCCATCGAACTTACAATGTCTGCAATTAGTGCTAATTAAATTAGCACTGGTAAAATCTACATCTTGGAAGGTTAAGTTAAATAAATCATACCCTTCTAAGTTGATGTTCCTAAAATCTACTTTGGCCTTCATAGCCGCCTTTACTAGCTCCCACTCTGTGTGAACGGGAGCCTCAAAGACCACCTTATTATCCATGTCATATAATTTCATTTTAATACCTCCTTTTCAAATTTCACATAGTTTTTTGAACTCATCTCCAAAACTAAGTTCTTCATCACCAAACCAGATATTCAAGCTGTAAATTCCACTTTCGCGCGGAAGATCCTTGAACATAACGTCTCTTAATTCTGCGCTATTCAAATAACTCATATCAAGAAGAGCTTCCCAATACGGATGAGTCTCTTTCGTTTTACCAGTTAATATTTTTACTGACTTAAACGCTACGCCTTTACTGAGTCGTAGTTCGCTAACTGTATCGTAACAAGGAACCACTTCATCATCTTCTATATCCACCGATAGAATCCAGCTTCGTTGCCTAATTTTATCCAGTTCAACCCACGGAGATCCTTTTTCGAAATGATGATTCTGTATGCTAAATATAAAATCCATAGCTTATACCCCAAATTCATTGCTTTGTTGTATTTTACGAGCCTTCTCAAGGGGGATTGCAACTGACAGTGGCCTGCGGCACTTACCGCAAGCCTGATACACGCTGTGCCTAATAACCATTACAGGCGGTAACACGTAGTCGTACTTGTCCACACAATCA
>JAAYGA010000131.1 GCA_012727935.1 Pseudomonadaceae bacterium
CCAAGCGTAATAGCCTGAACGACTTAAGCCTAAAGTTTTACAACACAGGCTTACTGAGTAGCCTTCTTGCACCTTGGAATGAACAAACTTAAAACCTATTTCATTTCCTTGGCGAAGAAGGCCGATGTAGATTCAAGTAATCATTGCAACACTCTTATCAATCATGTGTGTTGGTGGTTTAAATTTCAATACTTTTCTTGGCCGCTCATTTAACTCATTCGCCACTTCATTTAACCGCTTTTGTGAATGTACTGATAAGTTGGTCTTTTTAGGGAAGTATTGGCGAATAAGACCATTAGTATTTTCATTAGTACCCCGTTGCCATGGGCTTCGTGGATCACAAAAGTAAACTGGCATACCCGTTTCTCTTGTTAGGTCGGCATGCTTTGCTAATTCCATACCTCGATCCCAGGTTAATGATTTCCTGTACTCAGCTGGCATATTCATGAATACAGCTAATAAACCGTTGTAAACTGACTCAGCATCTTTGCCTGCAAGCTTTATAATAATCGTATACCGCGCTTTCCTATCAACCAGTGTAGCAACGTGGCTGTTATTGGAGCCTGATACTAAATCACCCTCCCAGTGGCCTAGCTCCTTACGATCATCAATATTTTTAGGGCGTTCATGGATTGATACGCCATTTACAATATTGATAAAGCCTCTGTCGCCACTCCTGGAGTGGTAACGACTATGCCGCATTGGGCGCTTTCTGCGTAAATGAGCTGTTAAAGAATGATGGATAATGTTTTTAGCACGAACGTAGAGCGATTTATAAATCGTTTCATGGGATATATGCATGCTTTCACGCCGTGGAAACTTACCTTTAAGCCAGCCTGATATTTGTTCTGGTGACCACTTTTTTTCAAGCTTCTTAATAACAAGGCTTCTTAACTCTTGATTTAACTCCAATGCAGAAAGCTTAGGACGTTTTGCCATTCGTTTAGCACGATTATCTGCATCAACAGCCTTGTAATAGCGTCTGCCACGGTTACGAGCCACTTCTCTTGATATGGTTGATGGTGAGCGGTTCAAAGATCGAGCAATGGCTCTAATACTCAGCTTTGCAGACAACCCAACTCTAATCTCTTCTCGCTCTTCTATTGTTAAATGTTTGGTATTTCGGGTTCTAGACTTAGGTTTAATACCTCCAGTTTCACGCAGTATCGTGAATACAGTACCTGGTTGTGCATCTAAAATACGGCCAATATCACTGAACCCAACACCTTGCTTCCATAAATCAAATACAAGATCTTTTTCTTCTATAGTAAAAGTACGCTTTGGTCGTTTCATCAAGTATCCCCATGCAAATCAGTATCTTAATACAACTGTTGCTTTGTTCACTTGAATCTACAGATGCCTTTTTTAAGATGTCTTTTTCCATCTTTAAACGCTTATTTTCAGCGCGGAGCTTTATCAGTTCGGTACGTTCGTTGTCGTTCAGCAGGGTGCCTTTAACTTGCTCTTCTTGTTGATTTTTCCAATTATAAATCTGGTTGGGGTTTACCC
>JAAYGA010000132.1 GCA_012727935.1 Pseudomonadaceae bacterium
AATTATTAATCGACAAATTCAAAATGAAGATGCTTGGCAGTTTATTGACGCAGAAGATTTTCAAGCCGAACAAGTAAGCGCATCTGCCAATCAAGCCTTAGTTTTACCCGCAGAAAAGTTGGTAGACGTTTCACTAGAAACCTTAGAGCAGCTAGGTGCAGCTAAAAAACTAGGTGCTTCTTTCCTCATCCATCAAAAGGACATCCACCTTTAATTCAGATCTGACCCTGTTTGTTGTTTTTTTAGCTTTAAACGTAGTTGTGCAACTTCTTGAATAGAAAGCTCGGTGATTGCTGCAATGGTCTGATCATTCAACTCCGTTTGCAAAACCATATTGCGGACTGTTTTTTCACGCTGTTTTTCTATTCCATATTGCTCAACAGTATTGATGTAAGGCATTTTTAGCTCCTTTTCGACCGCTTTAACGGCTTCAATTAGCCGGTGTTCAAGTGATTTGGGTAATTGAATCATCCAGCCAATAAAGTGAAATAGCTCAACCACTTGTTCACGGCTATAACCTCGCTTATACAGTGAACGGGTTAAGCCTAATCTAAATTCATACAAACCTTCGTTATTACCTTTAAGGCGCTTGGCTTTAATTTGTGCCATCACAAGCAATGCAAAAACATTGTTATTAGCTTCAAGGCTCGCCCAGCTTTCTTCACTTTCATAATCAATTAGCTTGGCAACAGGGTAAATAAAATCCATTTGTGTACCCGAACGGCTAAAGTGAAAAGCACTGGGTCGGTAGTTTTGGCTAGTATCAGCCAAAACTGCAAGGCTTACAACATCCACTTGGTAACGATCAAATAAGCGTGACCAATAGGTCAACATACGCCGTGCAAAAATACCTTTTGGCTCAGGTGAACTTTGAATTTCAACGTGAATTAGCAGCCATTCTTCGGTACCGTCTTGGTAATAAACTTTAACTAGCTTATCGGTATAGCGGCGGCCTGTTTTGGCATCAACGGTAATTTTTTCAAGTTCGCCATCTAGAAATTCATAGCCTTTGCTCCAATCCACTTCGTTATGAATGGCTGGAAATAGTAGCGCAAGAAATTCATTAAAATATTTTTCTAAAGCCGCTTTCCAAGCACCATCATAATCGGAACGACTAGGTTTTAGGGGCGTATTGTATTCTGGCTGGCTCATGCCTACTCCTCACTGATAAGGGTTAATTCTAGCCTATAGCTACATAGATTCTACTAGCCAGAAAGACAGCAACAGCAGAGTTTTAGCTTAAGGTGTTGCTTGTACAGTAATTTGCAAGCCAAGTGCTTTTGCAACTTTTGTTACTGTACTAAAAGTGGGGTTTCCATCAGGCGATAATGCCTTATACAAACCTTCACGAGTTAGGCCAGTATCTCTTGCAAGCTGGCTCATATTTCTGGCTCGTGCAATAACATTCAGTGCATGAATAATGAACGCAGGATCATCGCCTGCTTCCTCGATACATGCTTCAAGGTAGAACTGAATATCTTCATCCGTTTTAAGGTGTTCTGCTGAATCCCAACGTGTAGTTTGAATACTCACGATTTATACCTCTAACTGTTTAGCAATTTCTTTGGCTTTGGCTATATCTGCTTGCTGAGTATTTTTATCGCCACCGGATAGAAGTACCACGAGAACAGAATCCCTATAAAAAAAGTAGACTCTATACCCTGGACCATAAAAGATGCGTAGTTCACTAACGCCTTCTCCGACCGGTTCAACATAGAGGTTTTAAGGGACAGCCACTCTTTAAAAATTCAACTAACCTAAATTTTGAGTGGATGTACTTTAAGGTTTTAGCAACACCTGCAATAGGCGTTGATCTTGGCGTGTCTTACAGCATAACTACTGCTGAATTAGAATATAAAGAGTCATTTACATCTGGATGCATAACTTATACTGATGAAGGTAAAACAGAGTTCAAATCAGTAGTTGCCTTTAAACTTGGTATTGATTACAAGTTTTAATTTCTAGCAAATCATTTAGTCAGTTAATTAAAAACCACTGACTAAATGACACTAGCAAACCTAATAATTATTTATCGCTAGCATTTTAAATTTAAAACTAAGCTTCAGCCATTCCTGTTGCTTCTGCATAGCGTTGAAATAAGCACTGCACCCGCTCCATTGGTGAGTTAAACGCCTTGGCTTGATAAAGTTTATCGACTGCTTTATCTAAGCTGCTGTGGGCTTTACGCAAGGTGGGTGGCATAAAATTTGGGTCGTATAAGTCAGCTAGTGAGGTTTCTGGGTCTTTATCGAACTCTGCCTGTCTGGCATCTAATACGGCTTGGGCTAGTTTTTCTATTTGCTGTTTTTGTTTATCCGTTACTTCAGGCCAAGGGAATAGTTGGTAAACATTGGGTGAATATCTATAATCACTTTTTAAACGCCCTGCAACCACACGCATCCAATCCATGTGCATTTGACTAACCAGCACACCAAACTCATAACGACCCAGACCAGGAATCATATAAATTTGATTGCTAGGGATCGTTTCTTTGGTTAAAAAACCCATTGGAATATAGGCTCTTCGTTCAGAAGAAACCTCCGGAACAGCAATAAAGTTTGAATTGGGTTGGCGGTTTTGGGTAAAAATAAAAGGCTGCTTAGCATATTCACGAACGCTAGCAGTAGGGCTTTTAAGTCGTGCCACTTTTACTGCTTCTATTCGTTGTTTAATTTCTGGATTTTTACTCAATTCCGCCAACTGTTTAGGCGTGGCTTCTGCAAACCAAAAACAATACCTTTTAAGGTTATTAATCCATTCCCTACCACCAATAAAAGGCTTTATCCAAACCTCAAGCTCTGGATAAAGCTGTAATAATTTTTTTCGCTCTTCAGCATCTAAAATTATATTACCACCATCTGTGGGCTGACTGCCTTTTGTCATGGCTGGCACTCCCTTAAAAGGCTTGCTTCTTGATGGAAGAACTACACTTGGTGCATCAATCAAATAAGGATTGATATTTTTGGCTATAACTGAGGTAGCACTTCCCTTAATATTAGGGTAATCAAAAAGTAGTTTTCTTTCTTTTTCATGGTAAGCATAACCAACAACAATACAGTGTACTGCTGCCTTGCCCTTGGCGTCATTCGTCCAAGCAAAGGTTCTGTGAGCAAAGTTTATATAAACACCCATATCTAATAAAGGTTGCCACAAAACACCTGTTTGCTCACCCATACAAATTGAGTTGGTTGCAACAAAGCCAATTTCTGTGGTTGTTTTTTGACTAAAAAGTGCAGCCTTATAAAACCAAGCTGCCACAAAATCTAATTTCCCAAAATTACCTGTTTTTGGAAAAACATAAGTCATATCCTGTTGCTGTTCTTTACTTCGCCACTGATGCCCAATAAAAGGCGGATTACCAATAATGTAGCTTAAATCTTTTGGCTGAATAACGTCCTGCCAATCTAAGGTAAGTGCATTAGCATGGTGAATATTGGCGTGTTCTTTTAAGGGTAATAAATCGGGTTCTTTACCAAAGGTTTTAGCAAACTCTACGTTCATTTGGTGCTGGGTTAACCACATGGCAACTTCGGCAATGCGTGCAGGCCATTCGTCTATTTCAATGCCATAAAAGTTATCAAGTGGCACTTGGGGCTGAATTTCTAAAGCCAAAGCAGCAGAACCGCCATGTTGCGCTTCAAAAACTTTTAGCTCTAAGCGACGCAGTTCACGGTAGGTAACAATTAAGAAGTTACCACAGCCACAGGCAGGGTCTAAAAATTTAAGGTTTCTTAACTTACCAACAAACTCCATTAAGCGTTTGTTGCGTGTATTTTTAACTTTCAGCTCAAGTATTTGGTCTAGGTCTGCTTTTAAATCGTCTAAAAACAAAGGCTCAATAACCTTTAAAATATTTTGCTCGCTGGTGTAATGCGCCCCAAGGTTACGCCGTGTTTCTTTATTCATAATGCTTTGAAACAAGCTACCAAAAATTGCAGGGCTAATTTCTTTCCAGTTAAATAAACAGCAGCTAATTAGCATTTCTCGCATTTCTGCCGTGAAACTAGGCATATCAATGCGTTCTTTAAATAGCTGACCATTTACATAAGGAAAATCTGCCTGCTCTTCAGAAAGGGCTTTACTGCGTTTGCTGGGCGGTGTATCCAACGTTTGAAATATTTTTTGCAGGTGCATTTCTGTATCACTGCCATCTTCACGGGTAAAGTTCAGCAGATAAAGCACCAATTGCCTTGGGTTAAATACACCCGTGTCTTCGGCAAAAAGGCAAAATAAAATACGCACCATAAACACTTGCAAGGCATGGCCTTCAAAACCACTGTCACGCAAACTGTCGTACAAATCACCTAGCAACAAAGCCGCTTTTTCGTTCAGCTCAAATTCGCTGATCTGCTGCATATCTTTGCCGTGCATAAAGCCAAAAAGGTCTAAGTTATCGGGCAGTTCAGCCAGTGGAAAATTATGTTCTTCGCTTGTTTCAACATTGTGTAAGCGAAAATTCTGTAAATCGCAAACAAGAATATAAACCGGCTTATCTTGGTCGCTTAGACGCTTTAAATAGTCTACTGCTTGCTGGAAAGCTTCATCTAAATTTTTTCCAGCAGATTTCATTTCTACCAAAAGCGTGCCAGGCCATAGTAAATCAATGCGCTTACTTGATTGATCACCGTCTGTTTTTACTGCTAG
>JAAYGA010000133.1 GCA_012727935.1 Pseudomonadaceae bacterium
CATCTTTTAAATAAGCGTGTTCTGGGCCTACGCCTGGGTAATCTAAACCGGCAGAAATAGAGTGAGTTGGAGTAATTTGCCCTGCATCGTCTTCCATTAAATAGGTACGGTTGCCGTGCAATACACCGGGACGACCTGCATTTAAAGGCGCAGCATGACGACCCGAAGCGATACCTTCACCACCGGCTTCCACACCGTACATTTCTACGTTATCGTCGGTTAAAAAAGGATGGAACAAACCTAAAGCATTAGAACCGCCACCAATACAAGCAATAAGCGCATCGGGTAAACGGCCTATCTGCTTAAGTGATTGCTCACGTGCTTCACGCCCTGCCACTGAGTTAAAATCACGCACTAACATAGGGTAAGGGTGCGGACCGGCAACAGTGCCAATAATGTAGAAGGTATCATCTACGTTAGTTACCCAGTCACGCATGGCTTCGTTCATGGCATCTTTTAAGGTTTTAGAGCCTGATTCAACTGCAATAACTTCGGCGCCTAAAAGCTTCATACGGTAGACGTTAGGTGCTTGGCGCTTTACATCTTCTGCACCCATATAGACTTGGCATTTAAGGCCTAAACGCGCTGCAACCGTTGCTGTAGCCACACCATGCTGCCCTGCACCGGTTTCTGCAATAATGCGTTTTTTTCCAGAGTATTTGGCAAGTAAAGCCTGACCCACAGTATTGTTAACCTTGTGGGCACCTGTATGGTTTAAATCTTCACGCTTAAGCCAAATTTGCGCACCACCTAGGTGGTTAGACCAACGCTCAGCATGATAAAGCGGCGAAGGACGACCTACATATTGTGCTAGGTCTTTATCAAACTCGGCCTGAAAAGCAGGATCAGCACTTAAACGAGCATACTGCTCTTCTAACTGTTCCAAAGCATAGCTCAGGGTTTCTGATACAAAACGGCCGCCATAAGGACCAAAGTGGCCTTTAGCATCTGGCAAGTTGAGCAAATCAGCATATTTAGACACGCTTAACACCCCTTAACTTCTAACTGCCTTAACAAAGGCATGGATTTTTGTCGGACATTTTATACCCCGACTGCTTTCAACTCCACCGGAAACATCCACCGCATAAGGCTGGGTGATCTGAATGGCTTGGGCAACATTAGCTGGCGTTAGGCCACCGGCAAGAATCCAGTTGTAAGATTTCTTACTAGACAATTTATCTCTAGGCGATTCACTGCTAGGAAAACGCTGCCAATCAAACACTTCACCCGTACCACCAGGAATACCCGGCGTATAAGTATCTAACAGAAAACCTCTGGCACTAGGCCAATTTGCAGCAGCCTGTTCAGGGTTAAACTCAGGTTTCATTCGCAGTGCTTTTATATAAGGCCGACCAAAGCTTTGGCAAAAAGCTTCAGGTTCATCACCATGAAACTGTAGTAAATCTAAAGGCACTTGTTTTAAAACTTCGTTAACCCATTCAGCTTCAGGGTTAACAAATAAGCCCACACTCACCACAAAAGGGGGTAGCTGTTGAATGATTTCAGCGGCTTGTTCAGGTGTAACAGCCCTTGGGCTGGGTGGATAAAAAACAAACCCTAAAGCATCGGCACCAGCTTTAACAGCAGCTAAAGCATCATCGACTTGAGTTAAACCACACACTTTAATTCGCACGCTAGTTAATTTCCTTGTGCATTACAGCCGATTTAGGCTGTGTTCGAGTAAGCTCGCTACGCTGCCATTCAGGCAAAAATAGCGGATAAGGATAATCGGGTAACTCGCCAGCTAGCAGGTGCATAAAGTGTGGGCCTAGCGGTTCAAGTGGCAAATTAAACTGTTCAGGGTAATGCACCGCTGCCATATACAAACCTGCGGCTGGTGCGGTAATGCCACCAGTAGCACGCTTCTTACCTTCTAGCTGTTCGGTTAGCCATTCTGCAGGCCGCTCACCCTCACCCACTAACATTAAGGAACCCACAATATTACGCACCATGTGGTGTAAAAAAGCATTGCCTTGAATATCAATTACAACTAGCTGACCACGGCGATAAACATGAATAAAATGCAGGTGCCGCCAAGCAGTTGATGATTGGCAACGCACCGAACGAAAGGCCGAGAAATCTTTTTCGCCGACTAGTAACTGAGCAGCCAAGTGCATTTTCTCAGCATCTAAAGGTTTCAGGTGCCAAGTTAACTGGTCATGCATTTGGGCAAAAGGCACACTAGAATTATAAATAAAATAACGGTAACGCCTTGCTAGGGCAGAATGACGCGCATGAAAATTGGTTGCCACTGGCTTGGACCAGCGAATACGAATATCAGGTGGCAGGTGATTATTAGTACCTAGCACCCAAGCACGAGTAGGACGAGCGGCACAAGTGTCAAAATGAACCACTTGGCAGCAAGCGTGTACACCGGCATCTGTTCTGCCAGCACAGTGAACAGTAATTGGCTGTAAAGCAATTTTCTGTAAGGCTTTTTCAACTAGGGGTTGAATGCTTGCCACCCCTGCTTGCTGCGTTTGCCAGCCACGGTATTGACTGCCTAAATATTCTACACCCAAAGCAAGTCGCCCGGGTGTAGCATCATCAACAGCAAATAAAGCGAAGGGGTTAGACAGGGAAGAGTCTGACGGTTTCATTTTAGCTAGATAAAACCTCTAGCATCTGTCTTGCTGTTGCTCTTAGGTCGGCATCACCCAAATGCACAACTTTTTCTAGAATTTCTCTAGCACCTTCTTTGTCGCCCATTTCTATGTAAGCGGTGGCTAGGTCTAGCTGGGTTGTCATGTCACCATCAAGGGTGTTTAACTCTAAATCACCCAAATCACCTAAATCATTTAAGCCACTAAAGTCATCTAAATCACTTAGATCACTTAAATCTTCTAGGTCACTTAAATCGCTTAAATCTTCTAAATCACTTAAATCTTCTGTATTTAAAGCCGTAGAATCTTCACTGAAAGCTTCTAGTTCAGCTAAGTTTTCATTTAAGGCCGCTAGCTCTTCGTCAATACCGGGTGCTTGGTAAGTAGCTGTTGGTTGGTTAGCAGTCACCGTTTCAGAATCATTTTCTAAATTCAAACTGTCTAAAGCCTGCATAAAATCATCAGCATCTGATTTATAATCAACCGGTTCAAAATCTGCAGAAGAATCATACTGATCAACGAGTTCCGTCGCATCAAGGGGTTTTTCTAAATCTGCGTCGGTAAAGTCAGATGCCGAGAGTTCTTCTAAATCAAAATGGTCCGCTATGGACTCTTCTAAACTGGGCGCTAAAGGTTTTTTATCTACTTTACTTGCCGCTAAATCGTTTGAATCATAATTTAAAGTTTCTAAGTCTGCTAAATCATCAAGGGAATCGTCTACTTGGGGGGGTAAGTCATCCAAATTAACCTGTGGCTCTTGAAGCATTTCACTCCTAGAGCTTAGTTCATCATCGTCTGGAAAAACCAAATCTAAATCAGATAAATCATTGGTTAGGCTTGAGTTATCTAAGTCTATTTCTTCTCTAGCTTTGGGTTTTACTTTTGTTTCTTCTGAGTTTAAATCGCCTAGAATTAATTCTTCTAGGTCTAGCTCACCCGAATCTGATGCTTCTAAATCTAGCTCGCCTAAACCCAACTCACCTAGCTCTAAATCATCTAGGTCTAAGTCATCTAAATCTAAGTTGCCCAAGTTTTCTTCAACAGGCTCATCTAAAGACGGCACAGCAGGGCTGTTAGCTTCTTTAGCGTCTACAAAAAAACCGGCTAATTCTTTAGCACGTGTTAAAGCACTGCTAGAAGCAGCATTTTGTTCTAGTAGCTGCTGCTGTTGGCGAAACGTTTCTTCGTCGTTTAACTCAACTAATACTTCTAGTAGTTTAACTCGCAAATCTTCACGGTAAGGCTCACTCACTAAAGCCGTTTGTAAAAAGCCAGCCGCCTGTTCTAAACGACCATAAGCAATGAAAGTTTCAGCTTCTTGCAGCGCATCGCGTACTGGTGGTTTAAGTTCTTCAAGCTGTTCCTCAAATGCTTCTTCAGGCTCTGAATCAAAGTTAGTCAATTCATCTTCTAGGTCATCTAAATCAAAGCTTGTATCTAATAAATCATCATTTAAATTGTTATTTAAATCTAACAATTCAGGTTGATCAAAACTTTCTAAATCAGTAAGAGGGTCGGCATTTAAATCAATATCAAAATCTTTTGAACTGGCTTGCTCTTCAACAAAGGCCGAGTTTAAAGGCTCGACTGGTGCAGTAGCTTGGCTGGGTTTATTTGCAAGCTTTAGCTTGTTACGTGCTGAAATAAGTGCAAAAAACAAAATTAGCAGTAAGGCCAATGAACCTGCTAAGGCACTATAAAGTAGAGGCTGGCGTTTAATTTGGCTAGCCAAGTCATCTGGCTTGGGTTGTGGCGCTTGAAAGTTAGTTGGAGGATTAATTAGGTGACTAGTGCCGGGCTGAGCAGCCTCTAAGGCTAGTTGCTGTTCCATATCAGCTAGTTGTTGATCTTTAAGCTGAATAAGCTGTTGTAAAGTGCTTACCTGCTGCTGCATATCTGAAATACGTTCAGCAAGTTCATCTTTTTCACGTTCAGCAATTTGTAGGTTTTCTTCACTGCTGGCTAAATCATTTTGTAGTTTATTAATACGCTGCTGTGCTTCATCAACTTTAGGAGTAATTAAAGTTAAATCGCGGGGAAAAGATTGGCTCTCAGGCAAATCAAGCGGCGCTGGCTTAGTTGCCGGTGCAGTAACAGAAGCTTGTGGCTTGGTAGCAGGCGTAACTGTTTGCGGCTTAGCAGCTTGTGGTTTAGCCGCTGGTTTACTAGGCAGAGCACGACTAGCAACCCAAGCTTGGTTCTGGCTACGCACTTCCTGCTCTGCTTGCATAGCGTTGCGGCGTGTCATGGCTTGTGTTGAGGGAATAACTAAACGCACACCCACTTCCATTTCATTAATATTATTAGAAGGGAAGGCTTTAGGGTTAGCATCACGTATGGCCAGCATAGCCTGCTTAATAGTTACGTTGTTACTAGGCCGCGTGGCTCGTGCAATGCTCCACAAGGTATCTCTTGGGCCAACTTGCGCTGTGCGCTGGCGGTTAGGCGTAGCAGTTGTTGAAGCGTAGGCGGTTAGTAGTTCTTCACTGCTTAATGTTGCTGATCCAGAAGTGGCGTGTAAAGGTGCAACCACTAAACCTGCTGTTAAACCTACCAGCAACCAAGACCGAACACCGTTCAACTTACTCTGCATATCCCCTGCCTCATACCTTATATAACCCAGCGAGCAATAGAAAAAGCCATTTCTTCTACAGTTTTTATTAAGTAAGCGTTTTTAACAGTTTTTACACGCTTTGTCATCGCTGATTTAAAAAAACGGCAGCCAAAGCTGCCGTTTTGTGTACTTATTACCCTTTTAACGCTCTAAAAGAATGCGTAACATTCTACGTAGCGGCTCTGCAGCACCCCATAACAGCTGGTCACCCACAGAAAAGGCCGATAGGTATTGAGGCCCCATATTCATTTTTCTTAAACGACCGACTGGAACAGACAAAGTTCCAGTAACTGCCGTTGGACCCAAATCACGAATCGACGCTTCACGTTCGTTAGGCACTACTTTCACCCAGTCATTATGCGCAGCCAGCAGGCCATGAATTTCATCCATAGGCACATCTTGCTTTAACTTAATGGTGAAGGCTTGGCTGTGGCAACGCATGGCACCAATACGCACACAAAGGCCATCAATAGGAATAGGATTGTTGGCCAAACCTAAAATTTTATTGGTTTCGGCATGGCCTTTCCATTCTTCACGGCTTTGCAAGTTATCTAGCTGAGTGTCTATGTAAGGAATTAAGCTTCCCGCCAAAGGCATTCCAAACTTGTCGGTTGGGAAGTCTTTAGAGCGCATAGCCGCAGCAACTTTACGGTCAATATCTAAAATCGCTGAAGCGGGGTCTGCCAATTCAGTAGCCACTGAATCACGCAAAGCGCCCATTTGGTTCAGCAATTCACGCATATTTTGAGCGCCAGCGCCTGAAGCTGCTTGATAAGTCATGGAG
>JAAYGA010000134.1 GCA_012727935.1 Pseudomonadaceae bacterium
GTGAAGCTTTGGCAATAGAAATAAAACAAAAAAGCCTAGCTTGGGCAATAGCAGAAGCCAGTGCCGCAGAAATTGACCAACTGAATATTTTACAAGCCAGCTTTTTAGCCATGCAACGGGCGATTGATGCACTGCCCACAGCAGCAGAATTTGTATTAATTGATGGTAACCGACTGCCCAAAAGCTTAAAGCAACCAGCATTGGCCGTGGTTAAAGGCGATGCTCGGCACCCTGCTATAGCCGCCGCTTCTATTTTGGCAAAAGTAAACCGTGATGCACAGTTAGTTGAATTAGATAAGCGCTACCCAGCCTATGGCTTTGCCAAGCACAAGGGCTACCCGACCGCCGCCCACTTTGCTGCCCTTAAAGAACACGGCACACTAGCAGAGCACCGTAAAAGTTTTGCGCCGGTAAGAAAGCAGTTAGAATTAGAAGAAGAACGGCTAGAAAAAAACTAATCCGCTGGGTATTAACGTAGCTTAATAAAAACAAACAACTGAAAAAAACGCTCTAAACTGTTTAATCTTTTAGCTAAATACATAATAACCAACGAAGAAAAAGCGCCCACCAAAGCCGCCCCAACAATATCAAAGGGGTAATGAACACCCACAAACACCCTTGCCAAACCTGCCAATGCACTGAATAAACACGCCCAAACGCCTAAAGTTTGGGTCGATTTATTAAACAAATACATGCTTGAAATAGCAAAAATAAAAATGGTGTGATCAGAAGGAAAGGATGCATCGGGGGCATGTTCAACCAATTGCGTGCCTAAGTTAGCAACAAAGGGGCGCTGATGAAAATACACCAAGCCAATTAAATAACTAAGCGATAAAGCCAGTAAAACTGCATAACCTGCAAAAAAGCTTAGACGTTTTTTTTCAAGGTTGCCAAAAAACCATAAAATCAGCATCAGTGCAATTAACAAAAAAGGCATGGCTTCAGCCATAACAATAGCAAGGCCGTCTAAAACAGTGCTTTTTCCAGCAAACTGATTAATGGCTAAGAAAAAAGCACTGTTTAAGTTATCCATTTGACTCTTTATGGTTTTATTTATTTTAAAGTTTACAATTTTTAAACAACTATTCACTGCGCCAGTAATTATTAGCGGCAGCAACGGTTTGGTAGTTAATAGCGATTACCTGTGAAGCAGCCGTTAAAGAATCGGCAGATTCAGCGTAATCAGGACGTAATTTTTTCAGCATTTCAGGGTCTGGCTGGGTATATTTCACACCACGACGGCTTAGTGTAATGGCCAGTTCAAAACCTTCTTGGGGCGTTGCAGTAATTAGCGAGGTTAACCAAATGTCAGTCATTTTTTATACCCTTTTTATTGTTGATCATCTTTTTTAGAATAGCAGAACTAACTTAAATTACTTAGTTTTTTTAGCATGAACTAAAATATAACGCCCCATGCGCCACCAAGGTTCTTGTTGGCAATAACGCCGTTCAAGCGCCACCAAACGGGCAGGCGTTGCTTCAGGCGGCAACTTTAAGCGCAGGTAATCATTAAACACCCTAACCCCTGTGGTCGCCGTTATTTCATAACCTGCCTCTTGTAACCACCCCAACACTTCTGTTGGCTGCAGGGGTGAAATGGGCGTTAAACGCTTCCCCTTCCCTTTACCTTGCAGCTCTTTTTCTAATACTCGCTGCCAGTTACCCCTTAAAATATTGGTTAAAAGCAAAGCATCGGCATTAAAAAACATTAAAGAGACCTGACCACCCGGTTTTAAATGCTGCAACAGCTGCAATAGGGTTTCTTTTGGCTGGTGTAACCATTCAACAACGGCATGGCAAATGATTAAATCAAACGCTTGTTGGTCAGCAGGCAGCCGTTCAGCCAAGTCCTGAATGGGCGCATTTAAGGTTGCCACACCATAGCGCGCTAAGCGTTTAGCTGAATACTCAAGCATTTCTATGGCCGGTTCAGCAAGCAGCACCTGATGCCCTTGACGCGCTAACCAACAAGAAATTTGCCCTAGCCCACCACCGGCATCCAATATTTTCAAACCAGCTTGGTCTAAGGGCAATTCAGCCAGCATTCTTTCACGCAAAATTTTCAGGCGTAAACGGCCCTTGGCAGTGCCATAAATATTACGGGCAAATTTTTCAGCCATGCCACCGCTAAAATGGCGGTCTTGCTGAACGGCAGGTGCAATGGTAGTAGGTGCAATGGTAGTAGATGAATTGGCAGCGGGTACATTAGAGACAGGCATAAAGTTTAGCCACTTGAGTAACAAAAAAGACTGGATAGCAAAACGCAGCTTCCACCCATTAAACCAGCCCTAAAAACAAGCCATTCTAACAAGGTAAAAACTGCGCTCAGTGAGCCGGTTTAAAGCTATAAGCCATATAAACTATAAGCTATAACTTAACCTGCAAAGGGATGACGCAATACAATGGTTTCTACGCGGTCTGGGCCCGTTGAAATAATATCAATTGGCACACCCAATTTTTCTTCTAAAAACTTAATGTAATGACGTGCATTGGCAGGTAATTCTTCCAATGTTTGTGCGCCAACGGTGGATTCACTCCAACCGGGCAATTCTTCATAAATCGGCGTTACAGCCGCAAAACCTTCAGCGTCAATCGGGCATTCAATGCGCTGGCCTGCTTTATCTTCATAGGCCACGCACACTTGCAAGGTTTCTAGGCCATCTAATACGTCAAGTTTGGTTAGGCAAATACCTGTCACCGAGTTCACTTGTACAGCATAGTTAACAGCAACCGCATCAAACCAGCCACAACGGCGCGCACGGCCTGTTGTTGTACCAAATTCATGGCCTTTACTGGCTAGGTGTTCACCCACTGAATCAAACAGTTCAGTCGGCATAGGGCCTGAACCCACACGGGTGGTGTAAGCCTTGGTAATACCTAAAATATAATCTAAATAACGGGGGCCAAAACCTGAACCCGTTGCCA
>JAAYGA010000135.1 GCA_012727935.1 Pseudomonadaceae bacterium
AATAAACCTAGGCCTAACATGGGTGGTGTAACGCGGGCTGAGGTGCGTAGTTGCGGGTGCAAGTCACCATAGGCAAGTTGGTCAATGGAATAATGAGGTTGGCGCAGCTCCACTTCTTCGCCACCGGCAAGGGTGAGGGTTGAATAAGTATAAGTTAGGCGAACTCGACCCTCAGCAGCCAAGCCTTGAATGGATTGGTCTTGTAACTGAGCGCCATAAATAGGCTCTGGAATAGCAGCAAGCTTGCCACTGGCTAAGGCTTTTTGGTCTTCTGAATTTTGTGGTGGAATGCTTAAGCGTAAAAATAAGGAGCGAGCATTGGCTTGGGCTAGGTCAGGTTCAGGCGGTTTGCCACGACCATTATTCACATGGCAGCGTAAACAAGAGCGGGCATTGTAAAGCGGCCCTAAACCATCACTAGCGGTGGTAGAAGAAGGTGAAGAAACCCAGAGTTTGCCAAAAATTGCCTCACCTAGATTAAAATTCATCCGCTCTTCAAGTGACATATTTGCTGCAGGCTGTGAAAAAGCATGTTTGCCCTTCAGGCTAGCAGCGGTGGTTTCGCCTCCAGGCAATAAAGGGTTTGCATTAAGCCAAGAAGAAGCAACCAACAGTAGAACTAAAGTTATTAGTCTACTGCGGATTGCTAAACTGGCTAACAAGGTTTTGTTAGTCATAAATTAAGGTTTACATCACGCTAGCTGGGTCATCTAGGCTATCAGAACCTTCAAGTTCAGTATTCTCTATACCAAGCAAGCTCATTACGGCTTCAATTGAGCGAGTTTGTGTGGTTAAACCATCCACCAATCCTTGCACTAGGGCATTGCCTTGTTTGTTGCCTGCGGCAATTAACACATCAAAAGGCGAGCCTTGTTCTGCTGATTTAACAATAGCTGAAGCGGCATTTAAAGAAGCATCTAGCTCTGCACGTAACTGTTTATCGAGTGCAGCATCCTTAGTTTTTACTAGGTCTGAGAGGCTAGGGCCTTTAACTTTGCTACCATCAACACGGGTGTACTCACCTAGGTAAACATTACGAATGCCTACCACATCGTAGAAGTGGGAGTTGTGCGTGTTATCTGAGAAGCAGTCGTGCTCTTCTTCTGGGTCATGCAACATAAGGGCTAGTTTGGTTCGCTCACCCGCAAGTTCACCGTAAGAAAGGCTACCCATACCAATTAAAATAGTGGCTAAACCACCCTCTGTACCCTTAGCGGCTAAGGCTGCACGTGCTTCGCCACCTTCTTGCCAGTTAGCAGCCATTTCTTCTAGGTCACTAATCAGTAAATCTGTCGCTACGCTTAGGTAGTCACGGCGACGGTCACAGTTACCACCAGTACAGTTATCTAGGCTGTAATCAGTGGCTGGGCGCTCGCCTGAACCGGGTTCAGTGCCGTATAAATCCTGACCCCAAAGCAAAAACTCTATAGCGTGGTAACCGGTGGCTACGTTAGCTTCAATTTCATCTGCTTCGTGTAGGGTTTCAGCAAGTAGCTCAGCAGTTATTTTGCTGGTATCAATTTTTTGGCTGCCTAATCGTAGGCTGGTATTGGCAATTACGTTGGCGGTATAAAGTAGGTTTTCATCAGATTCTTCGCCATAACTGCTGGTATCTACGTAATCAATTAAGCCTTCATCTAAAGGCCAAGCATTGACTCGTCCTTCCCAATCATCAACGATTTCATTACCAAAACGGTAAACTTCAGTTTGTTGGTAAGGCACACGTGAGGCTATCCAGGCTTCACGTGCAGCTTGTAAATTAGCTTCCGTTGGATTCGCTAACAAAGCATGAACTTTAGTACGCAAAACCTTTGCAAGGGCAACTGAATCGCTATACCCAGCTTCAGCTATTTCACTATAAGTCGTTAATATATCAGCAGGTTTAGAAGGTGTTGTTAATGAAGCGCAGCCGGTTAAACTGAAGGCTAGCGCTAGTCCTGTAAGTAGACGCATAAAAAAAGATCCTTTAGAGGTGTGAAAATCGTTGTTAACGGTAACACTTCTCATTATGATTGGAAATAATTAATTTAATAAAAATCGTTATCATTTGGTATGATTTAAAAGGAAATTAAAATGTTCAGTAGGCATACCCTTGTTTTGCTCGGATTAGCTTTTGCTTTGCCAGCAACAGCTAACACCTTGGCAACCCAAAAAGAACACCTAGGCCAACAGCTATTTTTTGACACAGCCTTGTCTAAGAATTTCACCCAATCTTGTGCTAGCTGTCACCAAGTAGGTCAAGCCTTTGTCGATAAGCGTGGTCAGGGTGTTGCGGCAGCGGTTTCCTTGGGTGATGACGGCCATTCTTTGGGTGACCGTAATGCACCCACAGTCACCTATGCGGCAGCTATTCCACCCTTTCATTTAAAAGCTAATGGCATTTATGCTGGTGGATTATTTTTAGATGGAAGAGCAGCAACCTTGGCAGAACAAGCCGAAGGACCGCCACTCAATCCGATTGAAATGGGTATGACCTCTGCTGCTGAAGTGGTTGCACGCCTAAAACTGAACTCTAACTATGTTGCCGCCTTTAAACAGTTGTATGGCGAACAGGTATTTGCAGATTCAGACACCGCTTATAAAGCGATGGCAGATGCAATTGCTGCTTTTGAAAGAACCGCTTTGTTTAATCCTTATGACTCTAAATATGACCGTGAACAACGCGGTGAATACACCTTTACTGATGAAGAAGAATTGGGGCGTACTTTGTTTTTTTCGCAGCAATTTACTAACTGCAACCAATGTCATCAGTTAGAAACAACGCCTAACCGTAGCGGCGAAGTGTTTACCAACTTCGAGTACCACAATATTGGCGTACCAGAAAATAAAGCGCTGCGGGCTATGAATGGGGTGAAGGTGTTAGATGAGGGTTTGTTTCAGCACCCAGACGTAAACGACCCTGCCCAGCGTGGCAAGTTTCGTACTCCAACTCTGCGTAATGTGGCAGTGACTGGCCCATATATGCATAACGGGGTGTTTGAAGACTTACGTACGGTGGTACTGTTTTACAACAAATTTAACAGCAAGGCAGCTAAACGGCAGATTAACCCTGAAACGGGAAAGCTTTGGGCAGAGCCTGAGATAGCAGAGAATATTTCGATGGACTTGTTAACGATAGGGCCGGCGTTAGATGATCGGCGAATAGATGCGCTAGTGGCTTTTATGAAAACACTCACCGACCAGCGTTATGAGTTTTTGTTAGAAAAGAAATAGAAGGTTATTGATTGTTATTCCTTTGGTGCAAAGAGTGTTGGATCTTGATCTGCAATTGAGGAGGAATCAGTTTTTTTCTCTTCATCTGTAGGCTTGTTTTTATCTTCTTGCTGATCAGTTGTGTCTTCTTGTTGGGCATTGACTTCTAGCAAGTCAGGATCAAAATCCATTGATTCAACAAACTTGTCTTCTTTTTCTTGTTGCAGTAATTCTTGGTAACCACGCAAGGCTTCAACCATAAATTCATGGTAGGCACGGGTGTCTTGCAAGGTTTTTAGGTTGGCTAATAGGGTGTGTTCTTTAGACATTAATGCTAGGCGCTTAAACTTTCTGGCACCTAAGCGTGAGTTGTATTGCACCAGTGGATAAATGCGGTGCATAAAGCCAATACGGCCTTCCAAATTACGAATGTATTCTATTAGGTCGCGCTTTAAGCGTTTACGTAAGATAACAAGTGAGGCATAGCGGTTTAATGATGGGAAGTGGCTCATCATGCCAGCGCCGTGGGTTAGCCACAACACAAAAGCTATACCGCCTGCTATGCCGCCTACCCAAGAGCTAGTTAAGCTTAAAAGACTGGCAAGAAAAAGAAACAAGGCTGAACCTAGCGCAATAAACCACAAGGTTCTAGCACGTTTTGCGGTGTAAAGTTCGTGGTCGGTTGGAAAGTCTAAAAGTGCTAGCAGGTTAAAGTCTAAGGATTCTAGCTCTGCATAAAGCGCGCGCCGTTCAGCATCTTGACGCAGCTTTTCAGCATCGTCGCGCTCTTTAATTTTTTTCTGCCGCTCTTCTTCTTCCCAAGCTAGGCGTTCTTTTTCACGCGCGACACGACTTTCTAGGGCTTCTGCAATATCAACTTTTTGGTCAGCAGCCCAAGTGTCCGGTTTTTTTGATGCTGCACCCTTAGGTGTAGCATTTTGTCCATAGTTATCGTCTGGCATATTTACAGCGAAGTCACTGTGCATACAATAGGAAGTGGAACAACATGATAGATGCTTTGTATGCTCTTGTCCGTTTCAACCTGTAACATGAAACATAACTTTGCAGTCATTTGTAGCCTTATAGCCGCTTATCGAGCTTGGCGGACTTCAGAGATGAGTTTATCTGCCACTTTAAGCATGTTTTCTAGGCTGCCAGCAGAACCACCGTCAATAACATAGCGGCCATCAATAACCAAAGCTGGCACACCTTTTAAACGGTAAGCTTTTAAGCGTGAGATGTCTTGACGTAAACGGCTTTCAACACCAAAGCTGGTATAAAGCTGGTTAACCTGCTCTTTTTTTGCGCCATAACGTTCAAAAAAGTTTTCTAAAGCGCGCTGACTGCCTAAGTTAGCATTTTCTTGGTGGATAGCATTAAAAAGCCCTAGGTGTGCTTGGCTGGTTAAATTCAAAGTATCCATAATGTAATAACCACGGGCTAGGTGTTCCCATTGTTTATTAAAAGCCGCTGGCAGATAAACCACTTGCACGTCTGCTTGCTGTTTTAGCATCCAAGTTTGTAGCAAGGGTTCTAGCTGGTAGCAGTAGGGGCAGGTATAAGAAAAAACAGCCGTCACTTCAATTTTTTCAGCTGTAACTTGTAGAGGCGCAGGCTCTTTTAGGGTTATGTAGCCTTGCGCCAATACCGGTAAGGAGGCCAAGCTAATTATAATTAACACTAGGCTGCGAAGGGTATTGGTCATAAGTTAAAGCTCCAAAAGCAAAAAAGGGGCGTATTATCACCCCTTTATTGAGTTATTTATTAAACACTAATTTTAGTATTAATGGCTAATATTTAACAGATTAACGGTTAGTTCCGTGTAGGCCATTCATGTAAGAAGCAACGGCTTCCATTTCTGCATCGGTCATTTTTTCAGCAATTAAACGCATCATCGAGTTAGGGTCGTTGTTACGTTCGCCAGCACGAAAAGCTGTTAACTGATTAACTGTGTAGGTGGGGTGTTGGCCTGAAACTGAAGGGAAGGCCGCTGGCTTGTTACCCGCACCATTAGGTAGGTGACAAGCTGTGCAAGCAGGAATGCCCTTAGCCATATCGCCAGCGCGGTAAAGGTTGCGGCCTTTTTCTGCTAAAGCTGGGTCTGTTTGACCTAGGTTAGCGGGTTTGCTGGCATAGAAATTGGCAATTTCACGAACATCTTCATTAGTGAAGTGATCGACCATGCCTACCATTTCAGGGATATTACGACGGCCATCACGAATGTCAGTAATTTGCTTGTAAAGATAATTACTACCCTGCCCAGCAAGGTTGGGCCAGTTAGGTACCATGCTAATGCCTTCGCCGCCGTGGCAAGCTGTGCAGGTGGCTGTTTTTTCTTCAACACTTTGTGCGTTAGCTACACCGGCAATACCAGCCGCTAGGGTTAAGCTTAACAGTAGTTTTTTCATCATCGGTTCGGTCTCGTCTTTTGCTAGTCTTTAAAATCATTGGTCCGTTAATTGGCACTAGCATCGCGCCTACGGACGGTGAGTGATAAACTATTAACTTTGTTAGTTACCGCATTATAGCTAAGGCTTAAGCTAACTGGAATGCCAGTGGTCTAATCCCTTTTGTTTAATTTCTTGTAGATGACCCTTACCCATGCGTCAAGTTAAGAAGAAAAAGCCTTTTCAGAAAATTATTTATGAGCCTGCTTCACAGCCAGAAAAAGTGCTGCAGCCCAAGTACTATAACGCCGCCAGCTTTTTAATTAGTGCGCCAACCTTAGCACAATGCCCACTTGATGAGGGCAGAGAAGTAGCTTTTGCTGGGCGTTCTAATGCAGGGAAATCAAGCGCACTTAATACCCTAACCTCGGCACGTTTAGCCAGAACCAGTAAAACCCCCGGTCGTACACAGCTAATAAACTTCTTTAGCCTAGACGAACAAAGGCGCTTAGTAGACTTGCCTGGTTATGGTTATGCCAAGGTTCCTGATGCAATACGCCGTGAATGGGGTCAGCATTTGGGTGATTATGTTACCCAGCGTCAATGTTTGGTTGGCATGGTTATTATGATGGATGTGCGTCACCCATTAACTGATTTCGACTTACAGCTGATTGATGTGGCGGCTAGTCGCCATCTACCAGTACACATTTTGTTAACCAAATCAGACAAACTCAAGCGTGGCCCAGCGGCTAACCAGCTGCAAGCGGTTCGTAATGCGTTAATTAGCATCAGAGGCAAGATTAGCGTGCAGTTGTTTTCATCTTTGAAAGCTAGTGGTACAGCTGAAGCTTGGCATAAGCTAGACGAATGGTTTGAGCTAGGTGCTTGCGCTACTGTTACTGAACCTCTGCCTGATGCCGATGAATCAATGAGCTAACAATCGTTCCTAGGTATTCAACAAACAAGGTGTCTTGTTGGCGAAAGTGGTTGCTTGAAGGGTGGGCAATCACTAATAAACCTAGATGGTGAGTATGGTTTAAGCGACAAATAATTGCCGAGCCTTGTTCTAAATCACCTAGGCCAAGCAAATGTGCTGTTATGGCATTTAACTGTAAGCTGGCCGATGATTTTTTGGCTAACAAGGCAAGCTGCTGCTGCTGCTGTGCTTGGCTCGCTTTGGGCAGGCTATGAAGGTTGCTATGGCTCCAAATAATGAGGTGAGGCAAAGCAAAATGCTGCTGTAGCTCTTCTTTTAATAGTAACACCAGTTCTTCAGTGCTTTCTGCTTCAAGCAGCTTAACTAATAGCCGTTCAATACGCTTTAAGCGCCTTTCATTTTCACGCGCATTGTTCAGTAGCTGCTCATGGTTTAGTTTGTTCTGGCTAAGTTCTTGGCGCAATATTTTTATTTGATAAAGAAGTAAAGATTCAGAGTTGCCACAAGCATGTTCTAGTTCTAATGAAGCTAATAAGCTGTCTCGACCAATAAAAAAGTTATTATTTTCACTAAGCCAAGCTGCCACCTGCTCAGCATTAATTGTTTCAGTGGCGCTTGTTGCAGTGGTTGGGGTGAGTGTTGCAGAGCTCATAAATAAATCTGTCCTTCAAAAACACGTTGTGCAGGTCCGGTTAATTTAACTGAATGGCCTTCACCTAGCCACTCAAGCTGTAAAATACCCCCCGGTAGCTGCATTTCTACACGAGAATCAAACCAGCCTTGTAAGCGCCCATACACCATAGCGGCTGATGCGCCTGTGCCAGAAGCTAGAATTTCACCAGTGCCTCGTTCATAGACTCTTAAACGCCCTTGGGTGCGCGAAATAACTTGTAAAAACCCAGCATTAACGCGGC
>JAAYGA010000136.1 GCA_012727935.1 Pseudomonadaceae bacterium
AACGGCAGGCTGGAGCACTTACGAGGCATAGCACTGGGATTTAGAAATTTAACCAACTACATAGCAAGGTGCTTGTTAGAATCAGGTGGGTTTAAAAAGCAGCTACACCCTTAAATGCGAAGAGCCGTTTTATTACAGCCACTTAAAGCTGTAAAAACGAGTGCGCCTATTAATAAGCTAATGTACTTCATAATACTCTCTACCCTTTGTTTACATTAAAAAAACTAACCAGCTGCAAAAATCAAAGCCGTAGATTATAACTTAAACACCTAGGTTATTCTTTGTTAAATAATTATTTATAATATTTAAACTGTACGAACCATACACTTAATATTTAATTAAACACCGCTTGCTTGTTTCAGTCTTTATCAAGGTTTGCACTGCTTGGTGTTGAGTTAAAAACACTTCGCCCGACAAAGCTTCAATAAACTTAATAAGCTTTAACTTATCCAACACTGGGCCTTTAATTTCTGATAAGTGTAAATAAACGCCCTGTTCATCTAATAAGCCATTCAATTGGGCTAACATCTCTACGCCGCTGGCATCAATATGATTAATTCCCGACCCCATCAAGATAACATGGCGCAGCTGGCTGTGTAGCGTGACTTCTTTTAAAATTTGCTGTTCAACTTCCTGAGCATTAGCAAACATTAGGCTTTCATCAATGCGTAGCGACAAGATAGCAGGGTGTACCTCAACCTTGTAACGCTGCACATTACGGTAGTGTTCTGTGCCGGGCACCAGCCCCACTACCGCCATGTGTGGGCGACTATTTTTAGCCAACCAAGCAGCTAAAGAAACCAATACGCCCAGTAGCAAGCCAAGTTCTAGTCCTAAGAACAGCACGCCTAAAAGCGTTACCAACCAAGCCCAAGCATCTTCTCTACTGTAATGCCACAGGTAGGGCAGTTGTCGCCATTCTATTAATGACAAGACGGCAATAATAATAACAGCGGATAACATGGCTTGGGGTAGGTAATAAAGCCAGCCAGTAAAGAACAATAAGATAAGCCCCATAGCCAAACCTGTTAGCAAACTTGCCATGGGTGTAATTGCGCCGGCATCGTTATTAAGCACCGAGCGCGACAGCCCGCCAGTAACAGGTAAGCTGGCACTTAGCCCAGCCACTAGGTTTGCTGCACCCAAGCCTAACAATTCACGATTACTATTGACCTGTTGGCGGCGTTTGGCGGCAAAGGTTCTGGCAATAGCGACCGATTCTGCAAAGCCAATTAAGCTAATCATCATCGCCATAGGTAAGAGGGTAACTAAGGTAGCCGGTTGAATGCTTTGCCACTCAATACTAGGTGGCTGTAAAGGTAACTTGCCAACTATTTTTATGCCCTGTTCATCCAAACCTGACAAGCCAATAGCTAGTGTGGCAACCACTAATAACACCAAAGGAGCCATACGTGCTAGCAAGGCGGCATTCGATTGGCCAAAGCCTAGTTTTTTTAATAGGCTGACTAGGTAGTTGCGTGACCAATAAAGAAAAACTAAAAAGACCAAACCTATACCCAGTGTTTTTAAGTGCAGCTGGTCTAGGCCGTAATAAAAGCTGATTAGCTGGTCGGGCAGGTTAGCACCTTGTACTGGAATGCCCGTAACGCCTTTTAATTGCCCCAAGAGAATCATAATGGCAGCGCCGCTAACAAATGCAGACATAACGGGGTGGCTTAAAAAATTGGCTAAAAAACCCATGCGTAAGGCGCTCATTAACAGCAAGCAAACGCCCGACATAAGCGCCAGCAATATAGCCAGTAGCACGTATTCATCTGAACCGGGCAAAGCCAAAGGGCTTAAGGCGCTAAAGGTTAGTAGTGAAGTAATGGCGACAGGGCCAACTGCTAGTACGCCACTTGTGCCAAAAAAAGCATAAACAATGGCGGGTAAAATGCTGGCATAAAGCCCTGCTTGTAAAGGCAGGCCAGCCAAGAGCGCATAGGCAAGGCTTTGAGGAATTAACAATAAGCTAACAATTAAAGCTGCCGTTGCATCTTGGCGAAACAGTTGGCGATTATAAACACCGCTACGCACTAACCCCCATAGGCCTTGGCGCATGGCTGTGCCTTGAAGCTCAGAGTTCTCGGAGGGCCTTGTAGGTGTTGGTTTCATTTTAAGTTTTTAAGCCTTTTATTCGGCAAGAAGGCGTTTGAAAAAGTCAGGCATATCAAAGCCCGCTTGTTTCATTTTATTGACTAGCTCGTTGCCTGATTGCTGTTGTTTTTGGCTAAGCGCCCATAAACAGCCACAGCGTGCACCCGTTCGACAAAAAGCCACAACTGGCTTAGCGGCTGTTTCATAGAGTTTGCCAAATTCAATGCCTTCTGCGTCGGTAACCTGCCCAGACATTACTGGCTGAAATACCCACTGCATATTGCATGCTTCAGCTTGTTTTTGTAATTCAGCCGTTGCTGGCTGGCCTGCTTCTTCAGCATCGGGGCGGTTAAAAATCAGGGTTTTTACCCCCGCTTCAGCCAAGGCTTTAATTTGCTCGGTGTTTAACTGCCCACAAGTAATTAACTCATCTAGTTGGCGTTTATTAGGGAGATTAATCATTTTTTACCTTACTTAAATAAATTCAAAGGAAGCTTTAAATAGCTTACACCATTATTTTCTGCTGGCGGAAACTGTCCCGCACGCATATTCACTTGCACTGAAGGTAAAATAAGGCGTGGCATTTCTAGTGTTTGGTCTCGTTCAGTACGTAGTAAAACAAAATCGGCTTCTGTTTTATCTAACCCAACATGAATATTTTTTTGCTGCTGTTCAGCCACAGTGGTTTCATAAAGGTATTCATCGCGCCCTGGGGCTAAATAATCGTGGCACATAAATAAACGGGTTGCTGCTGGCAGGGCAAAAATCTTTTGAATGGACTGATAAAGCGTTGCAGCATCGCCGCCCGGAAAGTCACAACGGGCAGTGCCGTAATCGGGCATAAACAGCGTATCACCAACAAAACCTGCATCCCCGATTAAATAGGTTAGGCAAGCGGGGGTATGGCCTGGGGTGTGCAGCACTTCAACCGTTAGCTGGCCTATTTTAAAAATATCGCCTTGATTAAACAGCTGATCGAACTGACTGCCATCGGTAGCAAATTCAGCACCGGCATTAAACACTTCAGCAAACACCTGCTGCACTGCCGTTATTTTTGCACCTATGCCAATTTTACCGCCAAGCTTAGCTTGTAAATAAGGCGCAGCCGACAGGTGGTCTGCGTGAACATGGGTTTCTAAAATCCATTCTAACTGCAAATCTTGCGCTTGAATTGCGGCAACCAATAGGTCTGCACTGCTTGTGTTAGTGTTGCCCGAGTCAGGATCAAAATTTAATACTGAATCAATAATTGCACAACTTTTACTGAGTGGATCACGCACCAAATAACTATAAGTAAAGGTTTCTGGCTCAAAAAAAGCCGTTACCTGTGGCTTCAACATAAGAGCTTCCTTATATAAAATTCAACTCAGTTTAACTTATTGCATCACAAAAAAAAGCCCTGTGCTTAGACAGGGCTTAGGAAAAATACAATAAAGCTTAGGCTTTTTTATTACGCATATAGCAAATAGGGTGGAATACAAACCAAGCATAAATACCCAAACCTATGGAAGCACCGATTAGGTTCATCCAATCGACCCAAGTATTCACATAAGCAATACTAGATTGTGTTTGCATAGGTACTAAAAATAGTGCCAAAACAAACACTAGGGGTGGAATGTATTTAGAACCCATGCCACCTTTGCTACCAAAGGTATAGCCTTTCATACGCGCAAGAATTTGAGGTACAAAAAAGATGATTAGCATAAGGGCAATAAGCCACAGCCAAGGCAAAGCGGAATACCATACAACAGTTAAAGTACCGAATAGTGTCATGAAACTTCTCCTTAAATTTTACCTTCAAGCATGGCGTAATAAGCGGGGCGCAACATACGTTCTTTCATTACCCAAACAGTCCAAGATTCTTGTTTTGGATCAATAAAAGAGAAGGAAGGCAGCAGCTTACTATCCCAACCAAATTCAACCAGCATGGCTTTACCTATGGCGGTAATCATTGGGCAGGAAGTGTAACCATTGTGCTTTGCTGTTAAAGGCTTGCCTTGCAAACTGGCTAGAAAGTTTTCTTCTAATACTTTAGCGTGCATTTTGACACTGGCAGCTGTTTTATTACTTGGCATTCCCATCACATCACCAATGCCCCAAACGTTGGCATAGCTAGTGTTTTGTAGGGTTTCACGGTCAACTTTCATCCAACCTGTAAAGCTTTCACCTGGCTGAAAAGCCAAGGGGCTATTTTCTAGCGCTGCACCAGCAGTCATGGGTGGCACTACATGAATAAAGTCATAGTCTTTAACCTGATCTTCACCACCCTTAACGCTGTAGGTGGCTTTTTTAGCATCGGCATCAATGGCTTTTAATGTCCATAAATCATTGCGTTTAACACCCTGATCTGAAAAACGCTGTTTTATAAAATCATTGTAAAAAGGTACGCCAAACAAGCCACCAGAAGGGGTCATAAACTCAACATTAAACTGATCACGGCGGCCCGTATCTTCTAAGCGGTGCAGGGTGGTGAAAGTCATTTTTAATGGTGCGCCAGCACATTTTAATGCGGTGGGTGGCAAGTTAAATAAACCTGTGCCGCTGCCTTTGCTTATCCAACGCTTAATTTCATCATTTGTTGCTGCTGCTGCATCAATACTGGCGTAAACACTACCTACACCCTTACCTTTACCAATTAAGTCAACGTCCATGCCTTGAATTAGGTCGTAACGTAGCTGTAAACCAGAGGCAACAATTAGCTGGTCATAATTAACTGTTTGGCCATCTTCAAGCAGCACACGGTTATTGTCTGGGTCATATTCAGCCACCATGCCTTTAACCCAGTTCACACTTTTGGGTAGCCAGTCAACAATGTCAGTCACTGTTTTGTCTTTGTTCCACACACCCGAGGCAACTAAAGTCCAGCCGGGCTGATAATAATGCTTTTCACGGGTATCAATAATGGTAATTTTGGCACCCTGTAGGCTATTCGTTAAACGATTAGCCATAGAGATACCACCAGCACCAGCGCCCACAATCACCACATGAACCTTGGTATTAATTGCTTTAACGCTGCCTGCCGTTAGTGCTAAAGGACCGACAACACCGGCACCAACACCGAATTTAAGAAGGTCTCTTCGACTAACGCTTTCAAAGGGAAGGTGTTTTTTTGGCATGAAGTTTGTTCCTGCTTTTTAAGGTTTTTTTTATGAGCTAGGCTTAATTTAGCTTTTACTTAAAAGCCATGTCCCTACAACTTTGGTTTATAACCGTATTTTTTTCAACTAAAACGGATACAAATCAGTTTTTTATTAAC
>JAAYGA010000137.1 GCA_012727935.1 Pseudomonadaceae bacterium
AAAGACATGACGCTAAAAGAAGCGCCAAAAGTGGTGCTAGATGCAGCTAAACTTAGCATTATGCTAATGTTTATTATTGCTAATGCTATGCTTTTTGCGCACGTTTTAACCACCGAGCAAATACCCCAGCAAATTACTGCCATGGTATTAGAGGCAGGTTTGCAGCCTTGGATGTTCCTCTTGGTGGTTAATATAGTATTACTAATAGCCGGTGCTTTTATGGAGCCTTCGGCGATTATTTTAATCCTTGCACCCATCCTCTTCCCTATCGCAGTCGAGTTAGGCGTAGACCCTATTCACCTAGGTATCATTATGGTGGTGAATATGGAAATAGGCTTAATAACACCGCCCGTGGGGTTAAACCTCTTTGTTACCTCTGCCGTTACCGGTATGAGTTTGGCTGAAGTTGTTCGTGCTGCTATGCCTTGGTTAATGTTACTACTAGGCTTCCTAGTTTTAGTTACTTACATTCCAAGCATCTCCATGGGTTTACCTAACCTACTGGGTATGTAATTAATTTTGCACTCCTTCTTCACAGTCTGTTAATTCATGGCTGTGAAGAAGAGGCAAGTATATAATTCGTCCATGCCTAGCCAACCTCTGTTAAAAAACCTTGCCCAAGATATAAAACACCTAGCCCGTGAGCTGGGTTTTTCTGCCTGTGGCATTAGCGGCATTAACTTAGGCGAACACCCTGCTTATTTAGAAAAATGGTTAGCTGCTGGCTACCAAGGTGATATGCAATGGATGGCTAATAACCTAGAAAAACGCCGTGACCCCAGCTTGTTAGAAGCAGGCACGCAAGCCATTATTAGTGTACGTTTAGATTACCTACCCCCTGAAACCCAAGCCATTAAAATACTGGGTTCTCCTGAAAAAGCTTATGTTAGTCGTTATGCGTTAGGTAGAGATTACCACAAGCTAATTCGTAAGCGCCTTGCTAAACTTGCTGAACAAATTAACCAGACAATTGATAACACACCAGAATTAAAGACCGCTTTTCCAGAATTTACTAGCCGTGCCTTTACAGATTCAGCACCGGTACTTGAACGTGGCATTGCCCAGCAAGCCGGTTTAGGCTGGATAGGTAAGAACTGCATGTTAATTACCCCCAAGGCGGGTAGTTGGTTTTTTTTGGGCGAACTCTACGTTAGTTTGCCACTACCCGCCGACAAGCCTTTTACTAAAGACCATTGCGGCGCTTGCACGGCCTGCGATGTGGCCTGCCCTACCCAAGCTTTTGTTGCCGATGGAGTTTTGGATGCTCGCCGCTGCATTAGCTATTTAACCATCGAATTAAAAGGCAGTATTCCAGAAGAATTAAGGCCCTTAATGGGTAATCGTATTTATGGTTGTGATGACTGCCAATTAGTTTGCCCTTGGACACGCTTTGCGCCCACCACTAAAGAAGCCGATTTTCACCCACGCCACCAGCTAGATAGCAGCGATTTAATCGACTTATTTAATTGGGACGAAACGGCTTTCTTGAAAAACACCCAAGGCTCACCGATACGCCGTACCGGTTACATTAGCTGGCTACGCAACCTAGCCGTTGCACTGGGCAATGCACCGACTAGCCCAGCAATACTAGACGCTTTAACGGCTAGGCGTGACTACCCTAACCCCATCGTTCAAGAGCATGTGCTTTGGGCTTTAGCTAGGCATCAGCAAACTGGCTATTAAAAAACTAGCGATCAGCAAACACTAAATAACCTTCTAGGTTGTTGATTAAATCACGCTCATTGGTTAGCCGCTTACAAGCATCAAATACTATTTTGGCTTCCTCGCCCCACCTTAAACGAAACATCACTAGCCACTGTTTAACACGCATCACACGCACAATTTCTTCATAAACCAAAGCATCTAGCTTTAGCCATTCCAATAAAAAACCTATCACCCGTTTAAATCCACCTGCTCAACTTCTTCGCCAGCTAAGTGTTGTTTTATTTGTTTAGCCAACCAAGGATTAGTCATGGAAGAACGGCCCAGCATGGCATGATCCACACCGCTGACTGCAACGCAGCGTTGGTAGTCGGCTAGCGTCCAAATATCACCATTAGCAAACACCGGCACATCGACCACTTCAGCAATTTTTGCTACCCATTCCCAATGCGCTGGCGGTTTATAGCCTTGTGCACGGGTTCTGGCGTGTACGACTAGCTGGGTAATGCCTGCCGCATTTAAAGCGCGGGCATTGTCTAGGGTTAGTTCGGTATCGTCATAACCTAGGCGCATTTTGGCGGTTACAGGTGCGTTTAACGCTTTTAAAGCTTGAGCCGTGGCAAAAGTTGCATCATAAAGGCGGTCGGGGTAGCGCAACATGCTAGCACCACCCAAATGGCGGTTAACAATTTTTGCTGGGCAACCAAAGTTAAGATCAACCACCTTAGCGCCAGCAGAAACGGCAATTTGTGCATTTTCTGCCAAAGATTGCGGATCACTACCTAGCAGCTGTAAATGCACCGGAACGCCTGTTGGAGTTTGGGCATTTTGTCGCAGCTCGGGGCAAAGTCGATGGAAAACTCGAGCCGGTTGTCGTCCTTGAGTCACTCTTAAAAACTCAGTTACACAAAAATCCCAACCACCTTGGCGGGTTATTAGGTCGCGGGTTGTTGCATCCATAACACCTTCCATGGGCGCTACAGCAACTAAAGCAGTCAAATTTGCTTTCAAATAATACTCACTAGTCAAATAAATAGCATTTTTTCAAGGGTCGCATTTTACCTAGCCGTAGCAGCAAATACACGGCTCTTAGCCTGTTTTGCAGTAAAACTACAAAAAGGTAGTCATTCTTGTAGTTGCTACAAAAAAAAATCTGGTGCAAGGTTAACCCTGCAATTTATAGCACCTAGCAAATAAGAGGGCGTGCAATGCAATCAACCGATCTAATGATGGAAGGTTTTAACCTAATGCTGATGGGCATGGGGTTTGTTTTTGCCTTCTTGACATTGCTGGTAATCGCTACCACTTTAATGTCGAAAATTATCTTACGTTTTTCCAAGCCAGAACCTTTAGCTACACCTAATCAAAGAGGTGCTGCTAGTTTAATTAAAGGGCAAAGCCCAGATTTAATTGCTGCCATTAGCGCCGCAATTCACTTACACCGCCAACGTAAATAGTAAGACAAGAATAATTTAACTATTAACGAATTAATTTTGACTCTACAGGTAATGAAGATGACTGCACCCAAGAAAAAGCTCGGTATAACCGATGTTGTTTTACGCGACGCTCACCAATCTCTATTTGCAACTCGGATGCGTTTAGACGACATGCTACCCATTGCTGAAAAATTAGACCAAATTGGTTATTGGTCTTTAGAAAGCTGGGGTGGAGCTACTTTCGACTCGTG
This sequence comes from Pseudomonadaceae bacterium, assembly GCA_012727935.1. GTDB lineage: Bacteria > Pseudomonadota > Gammaproteobacteria > Pseudomonadales > Halomonadaceae > Marinospirillum. The sequence goes on from JAAYGA010000137.1 coordinate 3,350, forward strand.
CATTCGTTACTTGGGTGAAGATCCTTGGGATCGCATTCGTCAGCTTAAAAAAGCCATGCCTAACACGCCCCAGCAAATGCTATTGCGTGGCCAAAACCTGCTCGGCTACCGCCACTATGCAGACGATGTAGTTGCCAAATTTGTTGAACGTGCCGCGACTAACGGCGTTGATGTGTTCCGTATTTTTGATGCCATGAACGACCCACGCAACCTTGAAAGCGCCATTAAAGCGGTTAAGGCTTGCGGCAAGCACGCACAGGGCACCATTTCTTATACCACCAGCCCCGTTCACACCACCGAAATGTGGGTTGATTACGCCAAGGTACTAGAAGACTTGGGTGCTGATTCTATTTGTATTAAAGATATGGCGGGGATTTTAACGCCCTACAATGCCTTTGACCTAGTCACACGCCTAAAAGCGCAAACAGGCTTAGAAGTTCAACTTCACGCCCACGCCACTGCTGGTCTTTCTGATATGACCATTATGAAAGCCGTTGAAGCGGGCATTGACCGTGTTGATACGGCCATTTCTTCTATGTCGATGACTTACGGCCACTCAGCGACTGAATCAGTG
>JAAYGA010000138.1 GCA_012727935.1 Pseudomonadaceae bacterium
ACCCAGAAGTGGGTGATATCAAACAAATCTGGGAGCTGTCCCGTTTTGACTGGGCTCTGGCATTAGCACAATCCATACGGGTAGGTAATACCGCAAGTTTAACCAAACTTAATACCTGGCTAGCAGACTGGTGCACCAATAATCCACCCTATAAAGGGCCCAACTGGAAATGCGGTCAGGAAGCCTCTATTCGAGTCATGCACTTGGCCATGGCTGCCAAAATCATGGGGCAGGTAAAAACAGCAAACCCTGCTCTGCTGGATTTAATCAAACTCCATCTTCAACGTATTGAGCCCACCATTCAGTATGCTGTTGCTCAGGATAATAACCATGGCACCTCTGAGGCGGCTGCCCTGTTTATTGGTGGGAGCTGGCTTGAAGCAAATGGTATTGCTGAAGGTGGCAAGTGGAAAAAGACAGGATACAAATGGCTTGAAAACCGTTCTGCCCGGTTAATTGGCAAAGATGGCAGTTTTAGCCAGTATTCATTAAATTACCATCGTGTCATGCTGGATACCTTTTGCATGGTTGAAATCTGGCGTAAAGAATTGAGTTTGCCGCTTTTTTCAAAGCACTGGTATGTAAAAGCAAAGGCTGCAAGTGAATGGTTAAGGGCTTTAATTAACCCAATTAATGGTGATGGGCCAAACCTTGGGGCCAATGATGGGGCCCGTTTACTACCTTTAAGCGATACCAATTACCGTGACTATCGCACTTCTGTTCAACTGGCAATGGTTTTATTTACGCAATCACTGGCCTACAGTACTGATGGTGACTGGAACATTCCACTTAAATGGTTGGAAATAAATGTACCAAGTACCATAGCCGCCAAACCACAAAGTACCGTATTTGATGATGGTGGTTTTGCTATTCTGCGCAATGAACAGGTTATGGCTTTGCTTAGATATCCGCGTTTCAAATTCCGTCCCAGCCATGCAGACGCCTTGCATGTTGATTTATGGGTAGAAAACCAGAACGTTTTGCGTGATGCGGGCACCTATACCTATAACACGGATAAAAAATGGCTGGGTTATTTTCCTGGTACAGAAAGCCATAATACGGTGCAGTTTGATGACCGGGATCAAATGCCCCGTTTAAGTCGCTTTCTTTTCGGCAACTGGTTAAAAACCTCTTTTCTTGAACCACTGCAAACAAAGCAAGATCAGGTAACCTTTGCGGCTGGATATACCGATAGCATGAAGGCAAAGCATCATCGCGCTATTGCTTTAAAGAAAACCAGTCTGCAAGTTACCGATAAGGTTGAAGGTTTCAGTCAAAAAGCTGTTTTACGTTGGCGCTTGGCCCCTGGGAACTGGCTATTACAAGGGAATAGGGTAACAAACGGGAAGCATGAATTAGAAGTTTTTTCCTCTGCCCCCATTGCTCGTTTTGAATTGGTTACAGGCTGGGAATCCCGATTTTATTTGGAAAAGACCGAAGCACCTGTCTTGGAAGTGGAAATTCATCAACCAGGCACATTAACTTCAGAGTACCGCTGGATCAGATAATGACTCTTTATTATCCTCTTGCCTTACTAACTATACATATTTAAATCAAGAAAAATTACTTAGTCATATTTCGCCCTTTTAAAAAGGTATTTTTACATGCATTCAACAGTTACAACCCTAGGCTTAGGTTATATAGGTCTGCCTACTTCAGCGCTAATCGCATCCCATCAAATTTCTGTGCACGGTGTGGATATTTCACAAAATGTTGTTGATACCATCAACGCAGGTAAAATTCATATTGTTGAGCCTGACTTAGATAAAGCAGTGGCTAGTGCTGTGGCATCTGGTTTTTTAAAAGCCGCTACTACTCCTGTTGCTGCAGATACCTACCTTATCGTGGTACCAACACCTTTTAAAAGTGGTAATCACGAACCTGATATTTCCTACATTCAAGCGGC
>JAAYGA010000139.1 GCA_012727935.1 Pseudomonadaceae bacterium
GGGGGTTGCTAGTGCAAGTATTTAGTTAATTGCTAGTCTTGCTCTTCATCGGCTTCTACAGCAACTGTAGGTAAGGCTAAGCCACTGAGCTGGTGGATTTCTTTCCAATAGCGTTGGTAGTCTGGGCTGGCATCAGGGCTGTAGTTAAGGTTTTTGAAGGCGCTGGTTAGGCGAGTGAAATGCTCACGAATCGTATCTTTTTCAGTCAGGGGTGGGTGTTCAAATAAACAACGCTGTAAAAGTGCAAACATGGTTTGTTGGCGTTCCATCGAGGTCGAACCATCAACATCATCAAAAGCATCCTGCTGCAAATACACTTGGTCTAAACATTGGGCACGGTTAAAGATTAAAAAGTCGCCCAACGTGACGCCTTCTTCACCGGTTACTTGCATCATCTGCTGCATTTCTTCACCTTGCAGCAGTAAGTTATGCATCTTTTTAACGTTGCTTACCCAATGCTCACCTAAGTTTTCACCATACCATTCAGAAAGCTGATCTAGGTAACGTGACCAAGAAATTAAAGGGTCAACAGCTGGGTAAGCACGTTTATAAGCACGGTCGGCGCTTAAACCTAAGAAGGTTTTAACGGTACGCAGCGTGGATTGGGTAACAGGTTCTTCAAAGTTACCGCCCGCTGGTGAAACTGTACCTATTAAGGTTAAGCTGCCTAACTTGCCTTCATTGTTGGCAATTAAACCGGCTCGCTCGTAAAGCGCACGAATAGATGAGTCTAAATAAGCTGGGAAGGCTTCTTCACCGGGGATTTCTTCTAAGCGACCCGAAGTTTCACGCATGGCTTGTGCCCAACGTGAGGTTGAATCAGCAATAACCAGTACGTTGTAACCCATCTGGCGGTAATATTCGCTGAGCGTAATGCCGGTGTAAATTGAAGCTTCACGGGCAGCAACTGGCATGGAGGAAGTGTTACAAATAATGATGGTTCTATCCATCAAGGTGCCGCCTTTAGGGTCGGGCAAAATAGGAAACTCGGTAATAGTTTCTACGACTTCACCAGCTCGCTCGCCACAGGCAACAATAACTACTATGTCTACATCAGAAAAGCGGGAAATTAAGTTTTGTAGCACGGTTTTACCCGCACCAAAGGGGCCAGGAATACAGGCCGTTCCACCTTTAGCAACAGGAAAGAAAGTGTCGATTAAGCGAATTGACGTTAGCATCGGTTCATCAGGGAAGCGACGTTCACTGAAACGCTGGGCTAAAAGTGGCTGAGAAACCGGAATCCGCACCGGCCACTTTTGCTGCATGGTCATTTCTTTTTCGTTGCCATGTTGGTCACAAAAACGCGCCACGGCAGTATCAACATTAAAGGTACCTTCTTGAATCCAAGTGATTTCAACTTCGCCCACCTGAGCAAAAGGCACCATGATTTTGTGCTTGAAACGGCCTTCTTGAACATGGCCTATGGGGTCACCGGCTTTTAAGCGTGCGCCCACTTTAACACTGGGTTGAAAAGCCCATTGCTTTTGGGTGTCTATGCCTTCGACTTGCAAACCCCGTGGCAAGAAAAAGCCGTGCTGGGTAGCAATTTTTTCTAAAGGGCTTTGCAGGCCATCATAAACCTGACCCAGCAAACCTGGGCCTAGCGTAACCGAAAGCATCTGCCCTGATTGGCGAACAGGGTCGCCTATTGCTACGCCACGGGTGTTTTCAAAAACCTGTACGTCGGCTTCGCCATGACGAACACGCAGCACTTCGGCTTGTAAAAATTCTTGGCGACCATCTTCTGGCGTGCGTATTGGACAAATGTAAACCACTTCGTTTTTAACGAGTGGGAAGAGCGTCCCTTTTTCATCTGCTTCAAGTCGAATGGTAACGATATCGTCACGTACGCCAGCAACTCGGGCAGTAATCTGTGCATCCTTCATCAGGAAAGTTCCTCAAAGGCTGATTCTAGGTGTTGCGTGATGGCTGGTGTGCCCAGCAGTTGTTCACTCATGCGTTTAAAAGAATCTAAGGCAAGAGAAGTATCACTTTTAATGTGTTGTTCTGCCAAACCCCAGCGCAGTACAAAACAAATCACGGTTTCTAGGGTGAACTGAAAGCTGCGTTCAACAAACAGCAGGTCTTTCCATAAAAAGGTATTCAGTTGTTGTTCAAGCTCACCTGAATGCCCTTTGCTAAGTAATGGCTGTAGCTGGTTTAAAAAAGGCAGCGCAGTGTCTAAACCAAACAAAGGGTCGTGCCAATTATGGCGAATAATTCCTGTCCAGCGGCCAAAACCGTGGAAGCTTTCTGGCCCAATCCGCCCTTCTTGGCGGTAGCGCAAAGCAGCCA
>JAAYGA010000140.1 GCA_012727935.1 Pseudomonadaceae bacterium
AAAATGCGTTTTGGTGAAGGCGAATATTATTATGTACTTAATCCGCAAGGGGTTATTTTGCTGCATGGGGGCGACCCAAAGCTAGTGGGTACCGATTTATCTAACCGCACGCTAGCCGATGGGCGGCCTATTTTTAAGCTAATGGGGCAGGTAGTTAACCAAGGTGAGGGTGCTGCCGACTTTTTTAATTATGATTTCCCAAGGCCTGGCGGTACCACACTTTACCCTAAACAAAGTTACATGAAAGGCTTTGCACCTTGGGGCTGGACTTTAGGTGCTGGCGTTTATATGGATGATTTGCAAGCCGATTTCATGGTTAATGTTAAGCGTATGGTGACTTTACTCTTGGGCTGTTTGGCTGCTTTGGTTTTGTTTGCCATTCCTTTAGCAAGGTCTATAACGCGGCCTATTAGCCTAATAGGTGAGGTGATGGATTTAGCCTCTAAGGGTGATTTACGGCAGCGAACAAATTTAAATTCTTATGATGAGCTAGGTTCTTTAAGTCGGCGTATAGACACTATGTTGAATAGCTTTTCAGAGTTAATAAATCACTTAGCTAGTTCCACTTCACAGTTACGCAGTGCTTCAGAACAGCTTTCCAGCAGTGCTGGGCAAGCAGGTGAAGCTGTGCAGGCTCAAAACAGTGAAACAGACCAGCTTGCGACTGCCATGCATGAAATGTCGGCTACGGTGCAAGAGGTGGCGCGTTCAGCAAATGAAACCTCTGCTGCCATTGATCAAGTAGACCAAGATGCTGCTGGTGGCGATAGAGAAGTGGCTGCCACCATTAAAAAAATACAGCAGTTAGCTACAGAAGTTGAAGAGGCTGCTGGTGTTATTAAGAAGCTTGAATTAAGCACAGAAGACATTAGTCGAGTGTTGGCTGAAATTCAGGGCATTTCTGAACAGACTAACTTGTTGGCTTTAAATGCTGCCATTGAAGCCGCCAGAGCAGGCGATACGGGGCGTGGTTTTGCAGTTGTGGCCGATGAAGTTCGCCAGTTAGCACAGCGCACCCAAAAATCGACCGAAGAAATTAGTAATATGAATGAGTTGTTAGGTAAGGCTGCTAATCAAGCGGTTGCCGTTATGGAACGCTCACAAGTTTCAGCGCAAGAAAGTGTGCGGTCGGCTAATAAAGCTGGCGCTGAGTTGCATAAAATAGTGCAGAGTATGGATAGAATTAGAGATATGGGTGTTCAAGTTGCCGCCGCAACCGAACAGCAGGGTAATGTTTCTGAAGAAATGAGCAGTAGCTTGGTGTCAATTACTGAAGCATCGGAACGTACCAGCCAAGCCGCGCAAGCCGTTGGCGCAAGCAGCCAAGAACTGTCGCAGGTTGCGATTAGTTTACAGCAGCAAATAAGCCAGTTTAAAACCTAGTGGTGGCTAAGTAAGCCAGCCAGCCTTGCTGTAGTTAATTTAACAGTAAGGCTGGTTTTTTTAATGCTGATTACTAGTGGGTTTCTAGCCTGGATAAACTTTGAACTGTCTGCATAGCTGGTCTAGCACTTGGGTAGTGTCTTGCACATTTTGGCTGGCAATTAATGTTTGTGAAGCTTGGGCAGCATTGCAATCGGCTAAACGGGCAATACCTTCAATGGTTTCGGCAACTTCTCTGGCTGCCAAAGCTTGTTCTTGAAGAATGCCTTGAATATCAAGCGTAGCCTGAACCACTTTGCTGGTTTTGTTTTCAATTTCAGCGACTGAATCACCTGCTTGCTGAGCTTTTTTTACCCCTTCACCCACCTGCTGCACACTGGCTTGCATTTCTATTACTGCTTCTTCAGTGTGTTTTTGAATCTGCGTTACCATTGCCGATATTTCTACTGTGGATTGGGCTGTGCGTTCAGCAAGGTTACGCACTTCATCGGCCACAACTGCAAAGCCACGGCCATGTTCACCGGCTCTGGCGGCTTCAATGGCAGCATTTAAAGCCAGTAGGTTGGTTTGGTCGGCAATGTCTCGAATGGTTGAAACAATTTTGCCTATGTTGTCGGACAGCTGTTCTAAATCTTTTAGCTTGGCTGAAGAGTTTTTAACTGTGCCTGCAATGGCGCTAATTTCTTGGGTGCTGGCATAAACAGCTTCAGCTCCTCTTGTTGCTACTTCACCGGCTTGGTTAGATGCTTCATGAGCAGCCATAGCACTTTCACCAATTTGGTCGACCGATGCACTAAGCTCTTCTAAGGCAGCTGCCATGCTAGCAGAAGAGCTAGATTGTGAACTGGCACCTTCGGCGGTAGCCTTGCTTGCCGCTAGCATTTCTATGGCGGCAAGGTTTAATGATTTAGTTGAGCGGTTCATTTGAAAGGCCACTTCAAGCAGGTGATTACGCATAATTTGTACAGCGTTAAAAACACTGCCAATTTCATCATCCTTACCCATAGGCGCATGACCAACCAAGTTGCCTGAACCAATTTCTAGCGCAACTCTTCTTAAGTAGTTAAGTCGCCGTGTTTGTTCACGCATAACTAAATAAAGCCAAATAAAAGAAATACCACCACTAATAACTATGCCTGCAGCCATGGGAAACAGTAACTCATGAGCGGCTGGGTCATTAAGGTAGGTGTGCCAGCCTAAAAGCATTCCTAGCGTAGCTAAAAGGAAGAAAAACATAGGGAGCATGGCGGTTGGCGTTAGGTTAATGCCCTGATAAAAATGGGTAAACCGAGCATAAATTCCAGCTAGGTGGTAACCACCGGCAAGCTTGTCTTTGCTGCCTGCTTGAATGCGCGCATAAAGTGTTTCAGCATTTTTTATTTCTTGGCTGGTAGCTTTTAAGCGAATGCTCATATAGCCACCATCAGGCAAGGGGGTGGCGGTTGCTTTTACCCAGTAATGGTCGCCATTAGCACGGCGGTTTTTAACGATACCTTGCCAAGCACGGCCTTTTTTAAGGGTTGCCCAAAAGTCACGAAAGACTTCTTTTGGCATGTCTGGGTGGCGAATAACATTGTGCGGCTGGCCTATTAATGCCGAGCGTGGAAAACCAGCATATTCAACAAATTCATCATTGACATAGGTAATGTTTCCGGCAGCATCGGTGTGCGAAATAATCGCACAGTCGGGGCGAACGACGAATTCTTTTTGTGTTACAGAAGTATTTTTTTTCACCTAGAAACCTCCAGATTGTTTTGCTCTAGCAGAGTAAGCGTTGTTGTTTTTATTGTTGAATCAAGCTTGAAATTTCTAGTTAAAATGGGGTGTTCAGGCTTAAATGAAAACGACTTACCATGCTATTGTTATTTCCTTAGTATTTTTTTTGATCTAGGTCAAAGAATGGTGCTTTTTTTGCCTAAATTGTTAACATCATAATCTATTCGATTAATTACAGTAATAAGAATTACTCTTAATTATTTAACTCACCAATAAAAAGGCGCTAACCTTGATAGGAAAGCGCCTTTTTCTTAAGCGAATAAGCTAAAAGCTAGTTAGCAGGCTTAAGGCTAGTCATCTAACCCTTCTAATAACTCTTCTAAGCAAGCCAAGACGTTATCTAAAGTAAAGCCAAACTCTGCAAAGAGTTGATCGGCGGGTGCCGATTCACCAAAGCTTTCCATACCAATAATGGTGCCTTCTAAACCAGCGTACTTGTACCACCAGTCTTTATGCGAGGCTTCAATCACTAAACGTGCACCCACCTCAGCAGGAATCACTGACTGACGGTATTCGGCATCTTGCTGCTCAAATACATCAGTGCTGGGTAGGCTGACCACACGGATTTTTTTGCCTTCAGCGTTCATTTTTTCAGCCGCTTGCATGGCTAAACCAATTTCAGAACCTGTCGCAATAATAATGGCTTCTGGCTCGCCTTGGCAGTCTTTAAGAATGTAACCACCACGAGCAATATTGGCTAGCTGGGTTGCATCACGGGTTTGGTGAGGCAAGTTTTGGCGCGAGAAAATTAACGCGGTAGGGCCGGTTTTGCGCTCCAGTGCCGCCTTCCAAGCCACGGCTGTTTCTACCGCATCGGCAGGGCGCCAAACGCTCATATTCGGTGTGCCACGCAAGCTGGCTAGCTGTTCAATCGGCTGGTGCGTTGGGCCATCTTCACCTAAACCAATCGAATCATGGGTGAAAACTTCAATGTGCTGAACACCCATTAAGGCTGCCATACGCAGTGCATTACGGGCATATTCCATAAAAATTAAGAAGGTTGCGCCGTAAGGAATAAAACCACCGTGCAAAGCAATACCGTTAATAATTGCCGCCATACCAAATTCACGCACACCGTAATGCAGGTAGTTGCCAGAAGTATCTTTAGCAGTAATGGCTTGTGCGCCTTTCCAAAAAGTTAAGTTGGAAGGGGCTAAATCAGCTGAGCCACCTAATAATTCAGGTAGCTGAGGTGCTAATTTATTTAATACATTTTGGCTGGCTTTACGGCTAGCAACTGTTTCGCCTGCATCTTGCAGTTCTTGAATATAGGTATCAACCGAAGCAGTAAAATCGGCAGGTAAATCGCCAGCTAAGCGGCGCTTAAATTCAGCAGCCAGTTCAGGGAAAGCTTGTTGATAAGCTGCAAAACGTTGGTTCCAAGCAGCTTCGGCTTGTTGGCCTTTTTCTTGGGCGTTCCACTGGGCAGCAATGTCAGCAGGAATTTCAAAAGGTGCGGCGTTCCAACCTAGCTGCTTACGCGTTAAAGCAATTTCATCATCGCCTAGTGGCGCACCGTGGCTGTCGGCGGTGTTGGCTTTATTGGGTGAACCAAAACCAATTTGGGTTTTACAAATAATTAGGCTAGGACGGTCGTCATTTTCACGCGCCATTTCAATCGCCGCTTTAATTTCTTCCGGTTTATGCCCATCAGCACGCAATACTTGCCAACCGTAAGCTTCAAAACGCTGGGCGGTATTGTCGGTAAACCAACCATCCACTTCACCATCAATAGAAATGCCATTGTCATCATAAAAGGCAATTAACTTACCCAAGCCTAGCGTGCCAGCTAGCGAGCAAACTTCATGTGAAATGCCTTCCATCATGCAGCCATCACCTAAAAAGGTGTAGGTGTGGTGGTTAACTATTTCATGGTTAGGGCGGTTGAACTGAGCCGCTAAGGTTTTTTCTGCCAGCGCCATACCCACTGCATTAGCAATACCTTGACCTAAAGGGCCAGTGGTTGTTTCAACACCAGGCGTGTAGCCATATTCTGGGTGGCCAGGGGTTTTGCTATGTAGCTGGCGAAAGTTTTTTAAATCTTCGATGGATAAGTCATAACCTGATAGATGCAAGAGTGCATAAATAAGCATGGAACCATGACCGTTAGAAAGGATAAAACGATCACGGTCTGCCCACTCAGGGTTGGTTGGGTTGTGCTTTAGGTAGTCGTTCCATAACACTTCGGCGATGTCCGCCATGCCCATGGGCGCACCCGGATGGCCAGATTTAGCTTTCTGTACAGCATCCATAGCCAGTGCGCGTATGGCGTTGGCACGATCAAAACGTGAAGTCATGGGTGTTACACTCCTTAATTAGATTTGCGCTATTTTCTCGCATCTTTCAGTTAGTAGCAAACTTGTAGTCGAAAGAATTTTGTTCAATTGCTGCTAGATCTTTTTCAAGTGCAATCTAGGGGTAGGCTGGTTAGAATGCTAGCCATCTAAAAAAGCTATCAGGAGCTGCTCTAACATGAGTGAATATTCTTTGTTTACCTCGGAATCTGTTTCCGAAGGTCACCCAGACAAACTAGCTGACCAAATTTCTGACGCAGTGTTAGACGCGTTAATTGCCCGTGATAAACAAGCCCGTGTTGCCTGTGAAACCATGGTTAAAACCGGTGTAGCAATAGTCGGTGGCGAAATTACTACTTCGGCATGGGTTGATTTAGAAGAGTTAGTGCGTGGCGTTATTAAAGACATTGGCTACAACTCATCTGAAGTGGGTTTTGATGGTGATACTTGTGGCGTTATTAACATTATTGGCAAGCAGTCAGCCGATATTGCCCAAGGTGTTGATCGCCAAAGCCCTGAAGACCAAGGTGCGGGTGACCAAGGTTTAATGTTTGGTTATGCCTCGAATGAAACTGAAGTATTAATGCCAGCGCCCATTACCCTAGCGCACCGTTTAGTTGAGTGTCAGGCTGAAGTGCGCAAAAGTGGTCAGTTAAACTGGCTGCGTCCCGATGCTAAAAGCCAAGTAACCTGCCGTTATGAAGATGGCAAGGTAGTGGGTATAGATGCCATAGTGCTTTCGACTCAGCACAACCCTGAAGTAAGCCAAAAAGACTTAAAAGAAGCGGTGATGGAGCTGATTATTAAGCAAGTGATTCCAGCTAATTTGCTCGATAAAAACACTAAATTCCACATTAACCCAACCGGTAAGTTTGTGATAGGTGGCCCAGTGGGTGACTGTGGTTTAACCGGCCGTAAAATTATTGTAGATACCTACGGTGGCATGGCGCGTCATGGCGGTGGTGCTTTCTCGGGTAAAGACCCTTCCAAAGTTGACCGCTCAGCAGCCTATGCTGGCCGTTATGTGGCTAAGAACATTGTGGCGGCAGGTTTAGCTGACCGTTGTGAAATTCAAGTGTCTTATGCTATCGGTGTGGCTGAACCTACCTCTGTTTCGGTTAATACTTTTGGTACGGGCAAAATTTCAGAACAAAAAATTAATCAGCTAGTGCGTGAATGTTTTGATCTACGCCCTTATGCCATTACACGGATGCTTGATTTACTGCACCCCATGTACCAGTTAACCGCTGCCTATGGTCACTTTGGTCGTGAAGCGGTAGATACCAGTTACACTTGGAAAGACGATAACGGTAAAGAAATGGTTGAAACCTTTACTGCCTTCCCTTGGGAAAAAACCGACCGCATTGCCGAACTAAAAGCAGCAGCAGGTCTTTAGGAGAATTTTACGATGAGTGGTTTACCCAACTGCCCAAAATGTGGCTCTGAATACACTTACGATGACAGCGTTCAGTACGTTTGCCCTGAATGCGCGCACGAATGGTCAAAAGATGCGGCTGAAGCCAGCGGCGAAGAAGAGAAAGTGTATAAAGATGCTCACGGCACTGTTTTAGTCGATGGTGACAGTATTACCGTGATTAAAGACCTAAAAGTTAAAGGCTCTTCATCGGTGGTTAAAGTGGGTACTAAAGTAAAAAATATCCGCTTAATTGAAGGCGATCACGACATTGATTGTAAAATTGATGGCATTGGCCCGATGAAACTAAAAACAGAGTTTGTGAAAAAGGCTTAGTGAGCAATGCGAACTTGCTGGATTATTGCTGGCCCAAATGGTGCAGGTAAAACAACTTTTGCACTTGATTACCTGCCACAAATTGCTAAAGGTTTGAGGTTTATTAATGCAGATTTAATTGCCTCAGGCCTTTCACCTTTAGCTCCAGAGCAGCAAACGGTTGCAGCAAGTCGCTTGTTTTTACATGAGCTGAACGAAGCACTTTTAGCAGATAAGGACTTTGCTTTTGAAACAACTTTATCAGGTAGATCTTACCTAAACCTAGTAAAGCGTATCAAAAAAGAAGGTTGGCGTGTTGAGCTAATCTATTTAGCATTGCCTAACAAAGAGATGTCAGCCAAACGTGTTGCTAAACGAGTTGTTCAAGGTGGCCATAATATTCCTTTGGCTTCTATAGAGCGACGTTTCTCACGTAGCTTAAGCAATTTAATTTACCGTTTTAGTCCTTTAGTTGACTATTGTGTCTGTTTCATGAACATTGGTGACGTGCCTATAAAAATATTTCACCAATATGCAGATAAATCACGAGTGGTTTTTGATGAGCATTATTACCAGCACCTTATACGGAGTGCAGAAAATGAAACCTGATAATTCAACTTATGATAAGACAGAAGCGTTATTCATAGCACTTAAATCTGCTGTGACGAAAGAGTTCGAGCTAAAAAAACGCTTAGGGCAGAATGTTATTATTTATCGTGATGGTAAAGTAATTGAAGTTAGTGCAGAAGAAGCTTTAAGAACCACTTCTGAAGCTGAGCCTTGCTAAACAATTATTCTAATCGTTAGTTAAATTAAAAACCGCAGCTTTTAATAAGCTGCGGTTTTTTTATGGTTTAAAACTAGCAGTAATTACTTAATCGCTTCAAAAGCTTGCATCACTCTGTCTCGGCTTAGCTTTAAATCTATTATTGGTGCTGGGTAGCTGCTGCTCTTTCTACTTTCACCCCCACTTTCATTACCAAATAAATCACCGGTTAACTTATCCACAGCCCGTTGCTGATTAAATGACAGGTTAGCAGGCGGTTGGTGAATTTGTTTATTGGTTAAGTGGGCTAGTTCTGGCACATAACGGCGAATAAACTTGCCTTCTGGGTCAAATTTGGCGGATTGGGTGTAGGGGTTAAAAATACGAAAATAGGGCACAGCATCGGTGCCGGTTGAAGCCGCCCATTGCCAACCGCCATTATTGGCCGCTAAATCGCCATCAATTAAATGCTGCATAAAAAAGGCTTCACCCACTCGCCAGTCTATCAACAAGTTTTTGCTTAAAAACATCGCCACTAACATTCTTAAACGGTTGTGCATCCAGCCTGTTTCTAACAGTTGGCGCATGGCGGCATCAATAATTGGAAAGCCGGTTTGCCCTGTTTGCCAAGCCTGTAAATCCCTTTGTACTTTAGAGTTTTCCAACGAGCGCCAAGTCAGCTTTTCTGTTGGTAACTTAAAGGCTCGGCCTTTGCTAATACGTGGAAAGCCGATTAACAAGTGACGATAAAATTCTCGCCAGACTAATTCAGAAACCCACACGCCAGCGCCGGTACTTTTGTCCATAAACCTGCCAGCTGAGTGCATTTGTGCTGAGGCTAAACATTGGCGAGGAGATAACACGCCAGCGGCTAGGTAGGCCGATACTTGGCTAGTGCCGGCAAGGGCTGGGAAGTCCCTTTGTTGGTCGTAGTTATTCAACGCTTGTTCAGCAAAGTCTTGCAGCTTTTGATGGGCTGCTGCTTCACCGGCTGGCCAATGCTCAAGTTGTTGGCTGCTAACAAAGGCGGGTAAAGGGTCATTGGTTAGTTGAGTCGGCGCTTGGGCTTGGGGTGCTGGCAAAGGCACTAGGTGCTCTGGCTTAAGCTGGCTTAGCCAGTTACGGTAAAAAGGTGTAAAAACCGTGTAAAAATCACCCTTGCCAGTACGAATGTTCCCAGGAGGGAAAATAACCTGATCGGTAAAACGCTCAACATTAATGCCTGCTTGAGCAAAGGTTTTTACCACTGAGTTATCACGCTGCTGCTCATTCCACTCATATTCATCATTGAATAGCAGTTTGCTTATGCCCAGTTCTTTTGCCAGTTCTAACAAGGCTTGGGGCGCAT
>JAAYGA010000141.1 GCA_012727935.1 Pseudomonadaceae bacterium
ATGGCGGAAGCTTATCGGGTGGCGGCTATCAACGGCCTTAACCGCGTCTTTTAATCTTTGTACTTAAAAACCCTGATGCTTGGCAGAAAAGCTTCTTCTTCTAGCTGGGCATCAGAGCGTTTAGCCCGAGTGCGTTTTTCAGGCGGTGTGGCACTTGGTGCATTAAAAGGCGGCAACTGGCTGTTTTTGCTGAGTATAAATAAAGGCATAGCAATATTCATGGCTTGGCGTTCTGGTAAACCGGGTAACTGGTTATCAAAAAATAAATTAGCACGCATTAACGGCGCTTGATTCTGCACCTGTGCTAAGGGTGTTGTTTCAGGAATGCTAGCTAGCTTTTGTAATTGCAGCTTAATGTGGGGTGCTTCGGTGTTCATCTGCTCTAAACGGTAAACGGCTTCTTTGTAGGTTAGGCGGCGAATACTGCGACCATTAGAATACCAACTAAACCTAACTTGCCTTAAGGGTGTGGTGCAGCCAGGGATTTGTCGCCAACACTGCTTTAAATGCAAGCGCGCTAAACCTTCTGCCGATAAATGAGCGTGTAATTTAGGGTGCCTTTCTACTAAGCTTCGACGCGCATCGTTTAATAATTCAGGGCTTTCACGGCGAATGGCATCAATTGCCCCAGAAAAAGCCACCTTGGCATAATTCACTTCGCCTAACTGCTGCCAAATCTTCTCATTACACATGACTAACCCCGGATAACTGCGGGTTACTCGCCCGTCTTGGCCGTCAACATACCACAGGTCTAATAAGGCAAGAGCCAAACGTTCATGGCTGGCTGCTTGGGTTTCACAGCCCATCATCCAGCAGGGTAATTGGGCTTTTTTTAATAATTTAGCTAGGCTATTCAAATTAACGACAAGTGAATCAAAGCAGCTATCTAACTGAGAAAGTAGACGGTAGTGTGTACTCATTCAAATATCCTTTACAATGTGGCTCAAAATTCGTTAAGGAAGCAGCTTTTATGGCCTCTCTACCCCTTCTGATTGGGCTGCGTTATACCCGTGCTAAACGCAGAAATCACTTTATATCGTTTATCTCGCTTACTTCCATGCTGGGCATGATGCTAGGTGTGGCGGTATTGATTTTGGTGCTTTCAGTAATGAATGGCTTTGACCGTGAATTACGAGAACGCATTTTAGGCATGGTGCCGCATCTGGCCATTAAAAACTATCAAGACTTTTCTAACTGGCAAGCCGTTGCTAAAGAGCTAGGCGAACATCCAGAAGTTATTGGCGTTGCCCCTTTTGTTAATGGTCAAGGGATGCTTATTCATGAAGGCTATAATCGCGGCACGCTGGTGGCGGGCATTTTACCGGAATATGAAAACCAAGTATCCATTGTTGGCCAACACTTGCAAGCGGGCATTACTTTAGATGCTTTACAGCCTGGCGAATACGGTATTCTGCTGGGTGATTTATTAGCCCGTTTTCTAAGAGTCGGCACCGGCGACAAGGTCACCCTGTTATTGCCTGAAGCCTCGATAACCCCAGCAGGGGTTTTTCCGCGCCTTAAACGCTTTACTGTGCTAGGTACTTTTAAAGTGGGGGCTGAACTTGATGGCAACCTAGCCTATGTACACCTGCACGATATGCAAACTTTAATGCGCCTAGATAACAACATTGAGGGCCTGCGTTTACAGCTAGATGATCTGTTTCAAGCCAGCCGTTTAACCCGTGAGTTGGTTAATAAATTAGGTTATCCCTACCGCGGCAGTGATTGGACACAAAGCCAAGGCAACTTGTTTCAAGCCATACAAATGGAAAAGCGCATGATAGGTTTGCTGCTAATGATTATTGTGGCAGTGGCGGCGTTTAATATTGTTTCAACACTGGTAATGATGGTTACCGATAAACAAGCCGATATCGCTATTTTACGCACCCTAGGCGCAAGTCCTGGCACCATTATGCGTATTTTTATGGTGCAAGGCTTAACCATAGGCGTGGTAGGTACGCTGGTGGGCGTGGCTTTGGGTATACTGCTGGCGCTGAATGTCAGTGACTTGGTTTTGTGGTTGGAAGGTTTATTAGGCATTCAGTTCTTAGATGCCAATGTGTATTTTATTAATTACTTGCCTTCAGAGCTACGTTGGGACGATGTGCGTTTTATTACTATTTCTGCACTGGTCTTAAGTTTGCTATCAACGCTTTACCCAGCTTGGCGCGCTTCTAAAATTCAGCCTGCCGATGCGCTGCGCTACGATTAATAAACAAGGGAATAATTATGACGCTTAACGCACAGCAGGCGGTATTAAGTTGCCAAGCTTTAAACAAGACCTACACCGAAGGCCCGCAAAAAGTACAGGTATTAGCCAATATTAACTTTGAAATTTTTCCCAGTGACCGAATTGCCATTATTGGTAGCTCTGGCTCGGGTAAAACCACCCTGTTGAATATGCTAGG
Organism: Pseudomonadaceae bacterium; assembly: GCA_012727935.1. GTDB lineage: Bacteria > Pseudomonadota > Gammaproteobacteria > Pseudomonadales > Halomonadaceae > Marinospirillum. The sequence goes on from JAAYGA010000141.1 coordinate 2,409, forward strand.
TGGGCTAGATTTACCCACCAGTGGCAAGGTTGAATTGGCTGGTAAAGATTATGCCCAGCTGAATCAAAAACAACGCGGTCAGTTAAGAAACCAGCACCTAGGTTTTGTTTATCAGTTTCATCATCTGTTAGCTGAATTCACTGCATTAGAAAACGCCGCTATGCCTTTATTAATTGCTGGTAAAAGTATGCAAGAGGCTAAAGCCCAAGCGTTAAAGTTGTTAGAAAAAGTGAATATGGCGGCAAGAGCGGAACATAAACCGGCAGAGCTTTCTGGTGGCGAAAGGCAAAGAGTAGCACTGGCTCGGGCGCTAGTTACCAACCCTAGTTGTGTGTTGTTAGACGAACCAACCGGCAACCTAGACCAGCAAACAGCGGCGCAGGTACAAGAATTAATCAAGGAGTTAGCAGAAAATTCAGGCACTGCGTTTGTGATAGTGACTCATGATACTGACCTAGCTAAACAGCAGAATCGAGTGTTGCGTTTAGATAAAGGCCAGCTGCTAGTCGCTTAATCTTCTTCCCAGAGGTTTTTTTCACAGGTTTTTTTTTCAGTAGGAGGCAGTGAACGCTGGTACTGCCTTTTATTCCAGCTATTAGAAACCTGCCAGCGCCAAAATAAGCGCACTGCAATATTAGAAGTTACCGCTAAAAAAGTACCCACTAATAAACAACCCAATAATAAGGGTGGCCAAATTTGGTTAAAGTGCGTTAACACCCAATCTAAAGTGCCTTCGCTTGAATGTGGCGAAATGGGCCAGCTTAATAACCAAGCCCCCAAACGATAACAAGCATAAAATAAAGGCGGCATAGTAATGGGGTTGCTGACCCAAACTAAACCAACTGAAATGGGTAAATTAACCCTAAAAAAACCGGCTAGAACTGCTGCTACCAGCATTTGCATGGGCATGGGAATAAAAGCGATAAACAAACCAACACTAAACGCACCCGACACACTGTTACGAGTAAGCGCCCATAAGCTAGGGTTGCCCATGTGTGCTGCCATAAACCCCAGTGATTTTTGTGCGCGAATTTTTTCAGGCTTGGGCATAAAGCGTTTTATAAGTTTGCGCGGCATGATCTACACCAAGTCTGTCCACTAAAAATTGCAGGTATACTAGCTCAAAAGTGAGCAGTATAAAAATGAAACTAACGCCTTATAGCTTTTTACACCTAGCACTGGGCTTTTTGTTAGGCATTTTAAGTTCAGTGGCCTTAGGCATTTGGCCACCCCCTGAAGTATTGTTAATTGCTAGTCTCTTTAGTCTAATTTTATTAAAAAAACACC
>JAAYGA010000142.1 GCA_012727935.1 Pseudomonadaceae bacterium
GATGATCAACCGAGGGAAATGGTAACAAATCAAGCTATCTTCCAACAGTTTGGAAACAACGGTATTCAGATAGGAAGCGTTGGTACGCTGAATATCAACAGAAAATAAGCGGGGTTGCAGTATGGAAAACAATAAACTCCGGGTTCAAGCTCCGAACAATACCGCCCTCATAAACGGAGAAAAGCCATCTATGGCTTTTACACAGACCGGTGAAAATGGTATTCAAGCAGGACACGTTGATACTCTAAACGCAAATATCCAGATTGTCCTTCCTGTAGCAGAGAGACTGACCAACGGTGCTATTAAAAGAGCAAACAACGCACTATCAAAAGAGTTTTATTGTCTATTTGTTGTCGGGGATGATGTGAACTTTGATGAAACTTATACTGGAAGCTTTCTTGTCGATGATGACAGAGCTTTGGAACGCAGTTACACAGACGAAGCAATCCGGGACCGCTTTGTCTATCTTAATGAAGAAGATCGAGAAATCATTAAAACCTTTCCAGCATTGTTTATGCATGAAAATCATAAATACGGCTCTACTGATGAGGAACAAAATGCCTACTTTGGCCGTATAACGGAAATTAGGCCACACGGACAGAAGGTAAAGGTGAAATATCATATTATTTCGAGCATTCCGCAGCAGCAACTCAACAAGCTTCTCGACGAGCTTTGCCTCCACGGAACCAATAAATTCAATGAACTGAATCGTATGCATTGGGCAATTAAACAAGTGGACCTGTTTGATGAACTTAATTCAGCAGGTATTAGCATTTTATAAGGGGGTCTCCAGATGACTGAGGAACAGAAAAGCGATATGCCAGAAAAATGGGTTAATCTTGAGGATATAGCCGAGCATCTCAGTCTGAGCCAAGATACAGTCAGGACTTGGGTACGCGAAGGCAAGCTGCCCGTTTATCGTGCGGGCAAGCGCTACAAGTTCAAAATCTCTGAAGTCGATGAATGGGTACGAAAAGGTAAAATTAACGAATAAGATACAAACTATTACGCTGCGGCTGGAGGTGAAATAATGGATAAGCTGAAACATTGTATTGAGCGCATCGAGATTACAGACAGAACGATGAGTGGTGTCGTGATAGAGCCCACGCTAATAAACTTTTTCTTCGGTAACAATGGTACCGGCAAAACCACTATTTCAAAGGCAATACGAGAAAAAAACGGGTTGACATGGGAAGAAGGCGCCAATCCAGAAGACTACGAAGTCCACGTATATGACCGGGATTTCGTAGCTGGAAACTTTCCAAACTATGAAAAACTCCCCGGCATATTCACAGCCGGGAAAGCCACCGCAGAGGATGTTCGGGCGATTCAACAGAAGACAGACGAAAAGCGCAACTGTGACGAGACTGCCCGCGCGGCAAGAGCAAACGCAGCTAAAAAGAAAGCCGAGCTTGATATGCTGCTCGAGAATTTCACAAACACCTTCTGGAGTCATACCACAAAAGAACGAACAAAGCTGAAAAGTGCGATGGGTGGGTACATAGGCTCTACTAAAGCCTTCGCCGCAAAGATGCTGGAAAACTCCGAAGGCCCTGTCGAACATGATCTTGACGCGCTGGCGATCCTTTGTGAAACTGCATTTGACCAAAACGGCAAACATTACAGCCGCTTTCAAAAAGCCGAATCCTATACAAAACTTGCGACAATGACTGAAGCCTTCAATTTACTCGAACAGGCAATCACAAGTAGCCGTGATACCGAATTCTCCCGATTTGTTAGTGCGCTCAAAGCTACCGATTGGGTGCGGCAAGGCCACGAGCATTTTCGAGAGATTTCTGACCATAAGTGCCCATACTGTCAGCAGAAGCTTCCGGCCTCAATCGAGGTAGATATCGCTTCTTGCTTCGATGAACAATATCAAAAAGATATGGCAGATCTTAAAGCATTCCTTGATGCATACACCGAGGACACGAATGGCTTTATTTCCGTGTTTGAAGCAAACCTTTCTATTGAAAGATTGCCGCGGATCGACCTGACCGAATACAAAAGCAAGCTGGAGTTATTCAAGAAGCTGGTCGAAGGAAACATCCGGAAGATTGGTGAAAAAATAAAAGAGCCGTCTTTACCCGTCACTTTGGACGATATGAAGACGACTCGGAATGAGTTGAATGCTCTGATTGACGGTTTCAACACCGCCATTGATGAAAACAACACTATTATTGCGGCAAAGCCTGATAAGCAGAAGGTATGTAAAAGAGGA